>CAZCTI010000033.1:0-16034 GCA_964501385.1 uncultured Clostridia bacterium | reverse complement strand
ATCAGCATTGTAAAACCCTCATGATTTATTAATTATCATGAGGGTTTTTATGCTTATACTAAACATTAAATATCGATATCTGGTTTGTTCTGTCCATGTTTTTTAGGCAGCCGTGGGTTTCCATTACTTCAATTACAGTCTTTGAAACCTTGGCCCTTTTAATTATATCTTCTATAGAAATGAATTCTTTAATTTCTCTTTCTGTCTTTATATTTGCTGCTGCATTGGCACCTAGTCCCGGCAGTCCCATTAGAGGTGGCAGTATTCCATCGTCAGTTAACAAGAACTTTCTGTCATCAGATTTATATAAATCAACCTTAGCAAATTTATAACCCCGCTTGTACATTTCGTAAGCAACTTCAAGAACAGTGATTAAATTCTTTTCCTTTGCTGTTTTGTCGTTTCCTTTTTCCTCTAATGCCTTTATGGTGCTTAGTATATGGTTTTGACCTTTTGTTACAATTTCCGCATCAAAATCATCAACCTTGGTGGTGAAATATGCTGCATAAAATGCTTCCGGATAATGAACCTTAAAGTATGCAATTTTTACTGACATAGTTACATAGGCAACAGCATGAGCCTTCGGGAACATATACTTGATAGTATTGCAGGAGTCAATATACCACTGAGGGACATTTTGCTCCTTCATTGCTTCTTCGTCTTGTTCTCTTAAGCCTTTGCCCTTACGAACTCTTTCCATTATATCGAATGCTTTTTTCTTTTCTACTCCCATTTGAATTAAATATGTCATTATATCGTCACGGGTTGATATAACTCCGCCTATTTGTGCATATCCTTGCCTGATAATTTCTTGTGCATTGTTAATCCAAACATCCGTTCCGTGAGAAAGTCCGCTTATACGCACCAAGTCAGAAAATGATTTTGGTTTTGTATCCATTATCATTTGCCTTACAAATGGGGTACCAAATTCAGGTATTGCCAATGTTCCTGTAGTGCAATTTATTTCATCCAATGTGATACCTAATATTTCAGGGCTGTTAAATATGGCCATTGTATCCTTATCATCAGTAGGAACATGATCTTTGTCTATACCGGTGAAATCCTCTAACATACGTATTATACTTGGCGTATCATGCCCAAGTAAGTCAAGCTTAAGAATACGTCCCGAAATTGAATGATAATCAAAATGTGTTGTTATTGTTCCTGCCTTATCATTGTTAGCGGGATACTGAACAGGTGTAAAATCATGTATATCCTTATCCTGAGGTACAATCATTACTCCTCCCGGATGCTGGCCGGATGTACGCTTAACACCTAAACATCCTTGGATAAGCCTTTCTATTTCTGCATTTCTTTTACTTACACCTTTATCTTCAAAATAATTTTTTACAAAACCAAATGCTGTTTTATCAGCAATGGTACCAATGGTGCCTGCTCTGAAAACTTTTCCTTTACCGAAAAGCTCTTCAGTATATTTCATACATACACCTTGTTCTTCGCCTGCAAAATTAAGGTCAATATCAGGCTCCTTGTCTCCTTCAAAGCCTAAGAAAACTTCAAATGGTATGTCATGACCGTCCTTTATTAGAGATGTACTACAATTGGGGCAATTATTATCAGGTAAATCATAGCCTGAGCCGTAGCTTCCATCTTCAATAAATTCAGAATATTTGCACTTAGGACATACATAGTGAGGTACTAACGGATTTACTTCTGTTATGCCTGCCATGGTTGCAGCAAATGATGAACCTACGGAACCCCTTGAGCCTACCAAGTATCCGTCTTCGTTAGACTTTTTAACTAATTTTTGAGCAATTATATACATTACTGAATAACCGTTGCCTATAATAGAATTTAGTTCTCTTTCTAATCTTTTCTCTACTATTTCTGGCAGGTTTTCGCCATATAGTGCCCTTGCTTTTTCATAACATATATTTCTAAGCTCCTGATCAGATCCTTCAATTATAGGTGGAAATGTGCCCTTAGGAATTGGAAGTATGGGTTCAACTGAATCAGCTATTATATTAGTATTTGTAACAACTACTTCATATGCTTTTTCTTCTCCTAAGTATGAAAAATCCTCCAGCATTTCTTCTGTTGTTTTGAAATATAATGGTGCTTGTTCTTCTGCATCCTCATATCCTTGCCCTGACATTAAAATTCGCCTGAAAACTTCATCTTCCTTTTCCAAGAAATGAACATCACCGGTGGCAACTACAGTTTTTCCAAACTTTTCTCCTAATTTTATTATTTTTTTATTGATTTCTTTTAGCTCTTCAACACTTCTTAATCTTTCATTGTTTACTAAAAACATATTGTTGTGAAGAGGCTGTATTTCCAAAAAATCATAATACTGTGCTATTTCTTCTGTTTTTTCATCGCTTGAGCCTTCAAGAATTGCCCTGTAAAGCTCCCCTGCTTCACAAGCGGTGCCAAGTATCAAACCTTCTCTATATTTGTTTAAATTTGATTTTAACAGCCTTGGTTTTTTATAAAAATTATTAATATGTGAATCGGTAACTAAATTGTATAAGTTTTTTAAGCCGGTATAATTTTTGACTAAAATATTGATATGATAAGATGATTGTTTTACAATATCAACATCTTCTTTTAGCAGTTCATTTAATTCATCTAAATCAAAAATTTCTCTTTCACTTAACTTATTGATTAAGGTTATAAAAAGCTGAGCTGTCGCATTGGCATCATCAACAGCTCTGTGATGATTTAAAAGGCTTATACCTAATTTTTTCGTTAAAGTATTTAGCCTGTGGTTTTTTACATCCTTAATTAATGCTTTTGATAGTTCCAATGTATCAAGAACAGAAGGCTCATAATTATTATTAAGATATACTTTAGCCTTTTCTTTTATAAAGCCAACATCAAATTTAGCATTGTGAGCTACCAAAACACTATCCTTAGCAAATTGTAAAAAAGCAGGCAATGCATCTAATATAGAGGGTTGTCCTTCAAGCATTTCATCTGTTATTGATGTTAATTCAATAATTTTAGCAGGGAGCTTTCTGTCTGTATGTACGAATGTTGAAAAGCTATCAACAACTTTTTTGTTTGATATTTTAACTGCCCCTATTTCAATTATATCGTCATTCCTTGGGTTTAAACCTGTTGTTTCTATATCAAATACTACAAAATCAGAGTCTATATTAACATTTTCTAAATTTTGAACTATATTAACCGTATCATTAATTAAATAACCTTCCATTCCATAAATGATTTTAAGATTATCATCAGCACAGTCCATTGCTTCAGGATAACCTTGCACCACACCATGATCTGTTATGGCTATCGCCTTATGACCCCATTGTTTTGCTTTTTTGGCATATTCCTTAAAGCTGTTGATACCATCCATAGAGCTCATGCCCGTATGCAGGTGCAGTTCAACTCTTTTTTCTTTTGCATTGTCCATTCGTTTCACTTCTTCATCTGTAAAACGAATATCTTGAATTTTAACTATCAATTGTTTTTCATAAGAATCATATTCTGCGTTGCCAACAATTTGTATATAGTTTCCTTTTTCAATTCCTTCATCTATAAAATCCTTTGGACAAAAATACTTACAGCTTATTGAATCAGTTAAATCCGTTATACTTATTGATAAAAGCTGTGTTCCTGTTTTTAATTCTTTTTTTTCAGCACTTATAATTTTACCTTTTATATTGACAATGCCTGAATCATCAGTAATTTCAGAAATATTTGACAAGGGTATTGTGTTGAAATCTATTTTTTTCCTTGTTCTTCTTTTGGAATTATTACCGTTTTGAGTATTGAGCAATGACTTTTTTTCGGATGCAGTATTGTTTTTAATTATTTCTAAATTCTTTTTTAATTCATCTTCAAAAATCTGTTGAGTTGTAATTGCCACCTCATCTTCTGTTTCTTGAAATATAGTTTTTATATTATAGGGTAAATTGTAATCTCCTATAACTTTAGCAACTTTTCTTTCTATATTATTGTCATTAAGTTCATTTAAAAGAAGCCTATTGTTTGCTATTACATAAAAACAATCATCTGTAAATTCAATTTTGATATTTTCTTTTGCTTTGGATAATATATTAGAACCTTTCATAATGATGAAATAAATGTTGTCGGTAATTTTTTCAATAAACTCATTACCAGTTATATTTAATTTGTATTTAATATCCAATTTTATATCTACAGCATTTTTATAATGCTTTTTCATTTCATTTTCAGCATTTTCTATATAAAAAAAATCAATTACTTCTTGACTTATTGCATGAAATATAACAGTATTTATGTTTTTTACAACTTCAACTTTTTCTATTGTTATATTTCTTAGACCATTAAACTTCGCAAATATATTATTAAAAACCATATCAGTCTCCCCTTACATTCTAACAATCAGTATAACAAAACCTAAACCCAAATTCAATAAAGGAATTCCAGGGACGGACCTTGCATTTCAAGGTCCGTCCCCGGAATTCTGTTAACGTTTCGTTTGCTTACGATTAGTAATAATTTCGAAAAACGTCATGAAATCGCTTTACTAATTTCGTTTTTAGTGATATTATAAATAATCATATTTTTGCATGCCGATATTTTATTGTCTTATCAAAACTTTATTTTTTTCTCATAAGTAAAATCATAAGTTACTGTCATAAAAATTACGCACATTTTATTAAATTGCTTACAATTATATATTATTGTATTGAGTGCTTTTCGGTTTAGCAAAATCAATATAGAGGAGATGAATATATGGATTGGAAAAAAGAATTATTGAACAATTTAACTACTGCAGAGGAAATCAACCAGGCTTTGGCCCTTAATTTATCAGATGAGGAAATTATTAAGTTAAAGCATATAATCGATAGATACCCCATGTCCGTACCAAAATATTATTTATCGTTGATTAACAAAGATGACCCGGATGATCCAATAAGAAAATTATGCATACCATCAATAAAAGAAACTGATATGGGCGGAAGCTTTGATACAAGCGGAGAAGCTGACAATACGGTCGTTGAAGGTCTACAGCATAAATACAGTCAGACGGGAATGCTTTTATCAACCAGCAACTGTGCAATGTATTGCAGACATTGTTTTAGGAAAAGACTTGTAGGTCAAAACGATGATGAAGTAAATAAGCATTTTGGAGAAATAATAAACTATATAAATGACCATGAAGAGATGACAAATGTTTTAATATCAGGGGGAGATGCTTTTTTAAACAGTAATGAAAAAATTGAAAATTATTTAAGGGAATTATCAAAAATAAAACATTTAACATATGTACGTTTTGGCACAAGAACACCCGTTGTATTTCCTGTAAGAATATACAGTGATGAAGAATTGCTAAATATTTTAGAATATTATAATAAATTTAAGCAAATATATATAGTAACACATTTTAATCACCCAAATGAAATAACTGAAGAATCTATAAAAGCTGTTGAAGAACTTCGAAACAGAGGAATTGTATTAAGAAATCAAACAGTTTTATTAAAAGGTATAAACGACAATTCAAAAATTTTAGTAAAGTTAATGAAGGATTTAGTTGAAATTGGTGTGGTACCTTATTATATATTTCAATGCAGACCTGTTTCCGGGGTGAAAAACCAATTCCAGGTTCCTATAATAAAAGCCTGCGAAATAATTGATGAAGCTAAAAAGAATTTAAGCGGAATGGATAAAAGTTTTAAATATACCATGAGCCACAACACCGGTAAAATTGAAATAATTGGCAGCATGAACAGAGGAAAAGTCCTTTTCAAATATCATCAAACAAAATACGAAAAAGATAGTGGAAGAATATTTGAATTAAAATTGGAAGATAATCAAGCTTGGCTTCCGGATGAATTTTAAAAGATTAGAAAAAGAAACGGATTAAGTTCCGTTTTTTATTTATAATAATTCTGAACATTTGTAATAAAATTCGTATAAATAAATATATTAATAATTACAAAGGAGGAATTTTTATCAAAATTTTATATGAACTAAATATTGTCTCAATAACACTTCGCGTTGTGCTTTCAATGATATGCGGTGGTATTATTGGTCTTGAGAGAAGTAGAAAGAACAGACCTGCCGGTTTTAGAACTTATATGATTGTTTGTTTAAGTGCAGCCTTGGTAATGATGACAAATCAATATATTTACAATAATTTCAAAGGAAGTGACCCTGCAAGGCTTGGAGCACAGGTTATAAGCGGAATTGGTTTTTTAGGTGCAGGCACAATAATCGTAACCAGCAGAAGTCAGGTTAAAGGCCTTACTTCCGCTGCAGGTTTATGGGCATCCGCATGTTTAGGCGTGGCTATAGGCATCGGGTTTTATTCGGGAGCATTAATTGTTGCATTGATTGTTTTTATAATAATTACATTTTTTAAAAAAATTGATTATTTACTTACTTCAACAAATAAAGTTATTAGTATTTATACTTCTTTTAAATCTATAGAGCAATTGGATAAGTTTATTATTTACTGTAATGTATCAGGTTGTAAAGTGAGGGATATTGAAATAACAAAAGATCCCACACAAAATGAAGTATCAGTTATTGCAATAATTACATTAGAGACAAAAGAGAGAATAAGTCACATCGATGTTATACAAAAGCTTAATTCATTTGAAGATCTCATTCACATAGAAGAATTATAAACATAATAGGGGACATTCCTTCTTTCTTTCAAAAAATAACCCTTTTGAAGTTGAAGGTGTGTCCCCATACCTAAAATCGATAGTTTTTTATAAATCATTTGTATTAAAAGTATCTCCGTCTTGTATTGTTCCTGACTCAAATCCTTTGTTGAACCACTTCATTCTTTGTTCTGATGTACCGTGAGTAAATTTGTCAGGAACAACATATCCCCAAGCTTCACTTTGAATACGGTCATCACCAACTGCACTGGCAGCATTAAGTGCTTCCTTCATATCTCCTTTTTCAAGAAGATTTGCCCTTTCAACATAATGAGCCCAAACTCCTGCAAAATAATCTGCTTGAAGCTCTAATCTTACCATATATTGATTAAATTCCTTTTCACTGAGCCTGTTTCTTAAACTCATGACCTGGTCAGTAATTCCTAACTGATTTTGAACATGATGACCTACTTCATGAGCAATTACATATGCAAATGCAAAATCTCCGGGTGCTTTAAAATTTTGTTTTAGTTCTTCATAAAAACTTAAATCGATATATACGCTGTTGTCTCCGGGACAATAAAACGGACCAACGGCGGAAGTAGCGTTACCGCAGGCTGATTGTACAGAATTTGTGTATAGTACTAAGTATGGGTATTCATACTGCAAACCTTCCTGTTCAAATAAATCATCCCATACTGTTTCTGTTTCGGCAAGTACAACAGAAGCAAACTCAGCTAACTCGTTTTCTTCAGCAGACTCTACATATTGGGAAGGTGCCGGATTTATAAAGGATGAATTGTTAATTAGCGAAGATGGATCTCCACCTAATAAAGTAATTACAAGAAACAATATAATTGTTCCTATACCTCCACCTACAATACCTTTTGAACCCATACCTCTTCTGTCTTGAACGTTAGAACTTCCTCTTCTCCCTTTCCACTTCATAATGAACTCCTTTTATTTCTAATGTAACATAAATTTAGCATATAAATGAAAAAAATACAATCCTTTTTCAGATTGTATTTTTTTTAGGCTTCGATTTTATTTATTATAAAATGGTTTCCTCTACAACTTCTGAATCATCTTCAGTTGAAGAGGCAGCACCTGTTCTCTTAGTTTCAACAATTGATATTACAATTTGCTCCGGATCTCCTTCAGGAGTTATTCCATCAGGAAAACTAACATCTTTTAAATAAACATTTTCTACTTTGTCAATATTAGATACATCAATAGCTATATCATTAGGGATATCCTGTGGAAGCCCTTTAACAACAATTACATCTAATTGTCTTAAAGGCATTAATTTCTTATGTTCTAAGACTTCTGCTCCCTTTAGAACAACTGCTAAATCAGCACGGATTTCTTCGTTTAAAGATACTTCTTGGAAATCTACATGAAGCATCTCACCTTTCACAGGTGAAACCTGAATATCTTTAACCATACCGGTTACTTCTCCATCATTCATGGTTAATTTAAACAATGCATTCCTTCCATATGAAGAAAGTCCTTTTCTTAAATCTTCTGCTTTAACACTAACTGAAACTGAATCTTTACCGCTACATGAAATGCTTCCAGGCAAGTAACCTTCTTTTCTAAGTTTTTTACTAGTCCTGCTATTCGGTTTTTCCCTTTTTTCAATTTTCAATACTTCTACTGACATTGTATTCCTCCTTAAAATTTTATGCTATTATTTTAATTAACACCTCCTAAGGTATTCGTAGATTTTAAATAGCATTTTATAATAGAAAGTTGAATGGCTATTCAACTTTACTTATTTATTATACTACATTTGGAAAAAAAGTCAATGCTTAGGGAAGCTTATCAATTTCCTCTAATAATCTGTTAACTATATCTTCTTCTTTTACCTTGCAGATTATTTCACCCTTTTTAAACAATAAGGCTTCACCTACACCTCCTGCAATACCAATATCCGATTGTCTTGCTTCCCCGGGTCCGTTTACGGCACAGCCCATTATAGCAACGGTAATAGGCTTTTTTACATTCTTTAATCCTTCTTGAATAATTTTAGTCAGTTCAATAAGCTGTATTTTTGTTCTGCCACAGGTAGGACAAGTAATATAATTTATACCAAAGTTCCTTAAATTTAAACTTTTTAAAATTTCCTTTGCAACTTTAACTTCTTCCCTTGGATCATCTGTTAGGGATATTCTCAATGTATCACCGATTCCCTCAGCTAAAAGGCTTCCCACACCAATTGCCGAACGTATGCTTCCCTCAAATAATGTTCCTGCATGTGTAATTCCAAGATGAAGCGGGTAATTAACCTTAGATGCCATACTTTTATAAGCATCTATTGTCATTTTTATATCGGTGCCCTTCATAGAAATTACAATATTTCCATAATCAAGGTCCTCTAATATTTTTACATGCGCTAATGCAGATTCAACCATTCCTTCTGAGGTTGGTACACCATTATACTTTTTTAATATTTCCTTATGTATACTACCTGCATTAACTCCTATTCTTATGGGAATATTCCTTGGCTTAGCTTGTTCTACAACACTTTTTACCCTGTCCATGCTGCCTATGTTGCCGGGATTAATTCTTAGTTTATCAATACCGTTTTCAATGCTTTTTAATGCTAATCTGTAATCAAAATGAATATCTGCAACAATTGGTATATGTATCCTCTTTTTTATTTCTTTAATTGCTAAAGCATCTTCATTATCAGCAACTGCCACTCTAATAATTTCACAGCCTGCTTCTTCCAATGACAATATTTGATTAACAGTAGATTTAATATCTTTTGTGAAGGTATTTGTCATGGATTGTACTGTTATATCAGCACCGTCACCAATTTGAACATCACCAACCATAACCTTAGAGCTTTTTCTTCTTACTATTTTATCCATAATATCTCCTTTTATCAAGCGTACCGGGACATTAGCATGTCCTCTCTTTTTAAATTAAAGGATTTGTGCAACGCACAAATCCTTTTGTCATCCTAAGTATAGCGAAGGATTTCATATTTAAACTATGAGATCTTCACCTGCGGTTTAGAATGAAACGGGCTACAAATTTGGGGACATTCCTTCATGGTTAACTCCAACGGCTCACATTCCATGAAGGTGTGTCCCCATACCTTAAATCCTAAACACTCTCAGTATATCTTTATAAGTTATAAACAACATAAAACCAATCAAAACTACAAATCCAATAAAATGTATATATCCTTCCTTTTCTTGAGGCAGTGCCTTTCCTCTTATTCCTTCTACAGCTAAAAATATTAGCTTGCTTCCATCTAATGCAGGAATTGGCAGCAAATTCATAAAACCTAAGTTTATGCTTATAAATGCTGCTAAGCTTAAAAGTGAAAGTAATCCGCTTTGTGCAGCTTCACCAACCATTGAAATTACCATAACAGGACCACCTAATGCATCACTTCCTATTTGCCCTGTTATAAGTTGGCTTATAGTTTTAAACATAAGCTCTATATAATACACAGTTTTATACATTGAAGAGGAAATTGCAGTTATAAATGATTTTTCAAGCTGAGTGTTAAATCTTACAGATATTTGCTCCTGTAAATTAATATAATAGTCATGAATCTCACCTTTTCTATCTACGGTAACCTTTACTGTATTTTCTGACTTTTCAACCTGTTCTGTTAGTTCATTCCATGTATTAATAGGCACATCATTTATTTTTACTACTTTGTCACCGTTCATAATACCGGCCTTATATGCAGGTGATGTCATATCCGAAGGAGAAACTGTAGTAGTTGTTTCTCCATTAATAACAGTAGATGTAACTCCTATAATTTTTCTGTAATTTTTGTTTATTTCTGTTTCTTTTATTTGACCGTTTCTTTCATATTTAACTGTGTAATTTCTTTTTTCAGGTGATATTAATTCATAAAAAATATCTTCCCATATATATGCTTTTTCGCCGTTAATCGAAATAATTTTATCTCCGGTTCTTAAGCCTGCTTTGTATTCATTGGAGTTTTCATCTATGTAATCAATATGATTGCCATAAACTCCATAAGAAAAAGCGACTATTAAAAATATTACCAATGCCAACACAAAGTTCATTACAGGACCCGCTGCAATTACTTTTGCTCTTTGTAAAATTGTCTTAGTACTGTAGCTTGTAGGTGTTTTTGAATCCTCTTCTTCACCTTCCATTTGAACAAAACCGCCTATTGGTATAGCTCTTATAGAAAAAACTGTTCCGTTTTTTTCTTTTTTAAATAATGTTGGTCCCATTCCTATTGCAAATTCATATACTTTTATCCCTACACTTTTAGCTGCTTTGAAATGTCCAAATTCATGAACAAGGACAATAGCAGAAAATACAAGAATAGATGCTATAATTGTCAACAAATATATTCCCTCCGTTTATAGAAAAAGCGAAATAAAATAGTACACAGCAGGAGCAACAAATAAAACACTGTCAAATCTGTCCATTATACCTCCATGACCGGGTAGTAAATAACCAAAATCTTTTATTTTGAATTCTCTTTTAATTTTAGATGCTGTAAGGTCACCTGCTATTGAAAATACAGATGCACTTATACTAAATATTATAATGTAAAAATATTTATTTATGCTTAAATAATTAAAAAATATTAATGATAGTATTGTACTTCCCACAATACCTCCGATTGCACCTTCAACGGTTTTATTAGGACTAACTTCAGGGTATAATTTATTTTTACCGAAAAATTTACCAATGAAATATGCAAATGTGTCTGATCCGAAAGCAATTATATAAACGAGCCATACAAATTTGGAATTATTCATAAGCATCATATGATACATGAAGAATACAGGATATGTACCAATGAATATAACTTCTGAAACTTTTTTAACATCAACATTCCTATTAAATGTAAAAATCAGAAAATTTACAGATATGAACATAAACATAAAAAAGTCAAAATAATGCTGATACTCCGTAACTTTCTCAATAAATAAAGCAATGGCAAATATATAATTTACAATAGCACCATAACAAAACCCATTTCCAAAAAACACTTTTGATAATTCATAAATTGCTATGCAAGTTATGCCAAAATATACGAAATCATAGATGGAGCCACCTAAGTATGTTACAACAGCTATAAATGCTCCTCCTGCAAATCCGGTCAACACTCTTCGTCCCATATCACACCGCCTAATTGCCGTATCTCCTTTTTCTTTGTTGATAGCTTTCAATTGATTTTAATAATTCTTCTTTGTTAAAATCAGGCCATAATACATCGGTGAAATAAAATTCAGAATATGCAAGCTGGTACAAAAGAAAATTGCTTAATCTTATTTCACCGCTGGTCCTGATTAACAAATCAGGATCAGGCATATTGTATGTAAATAAATATTTCTTAAAATTATCCTCATTTATTTCTTCTATTTTAATTTCATTATTTTCGTAATCATTAATCATATTTTTTACGGCTCTTACAATTTCGTTTCTTGAGCCGTAGCTTAATGCTATGTTAAGATGAAGTGTTTTATTATTTTTAGTCAGCTCTATGGAGCGTAAAACTTCTCTTCTTGTTTTATCTGGTAAATCTTCCATATTGCCCATCATTGTTATTTTAACGTCGTTTTTATGTAAGTTATTTAATTCCTTGACAACGAATTCCATCAATAAGTTCATTAAATAATCAATTTCTTTCTTGTCTCTTTGCCAATTTTCTGTTGAAAATGCATAGACCGACAAATACTTCACGCCAAGGTCTGCACAGTTTCTGACTAAATCCGTCACTCTTAGGGCACCTTCTTTATGTCCCATTTTTGTCGGCAAGTTGTTAATTTTTGCCCATCTTCTGTTTCCATCCATTATAACTGCAATATGTTCAGGAATTATTCCTGACTTCACTTGTTCCTCATTCATACCTGCCTCACAATATTAAAAAGTTCAAGGGGACATAGGTGTGTCCCCCACAAGTACGGGGACATTCCTCTAATAGCTATCCCGCAAAGGGTCACCCCATATTAGAGGTGTGTCCCCCTTCCTTAAAAGTAAGAAATATACAACACAACTGTATTATCATAATAATTATCTCTGATAACATATGGTCTGTCTAAATTATTAAATTTCTTATTGCTGCCTGTTATTTTTACTATATTAATGATTTTATTTTCATTCTTTAATTGATTTAAGGCTTCTTTTAACGGATAGCCGATTAAACTATCCATTTTAAACCTCTAAAATTTCTTTTTCCTTTTCTTTATATATATCATCAACAATGCTTATGTATCGGTCAGTTAACTTTTGCATTTCTTCTTCTGCTCTTTTCAAATCATCCTTGGTTATTTCACTTTGCTTTTCTAATTTTTTAATTTCATCAATTGCATCTCTTCTTATGTTTCTTACTGCAATTTTGGAATTTTCTATTTCTTTTTTTACAACTTTCAATAAATCTTTTCTTCTCTCTTCAGTAAGAACAGGAATTACTAATCTGATAATTTTTCCGTCATTTGTTGGGTTAATTCCTAAGTCTGATGTCAATATAGCCTTTTCTATATCCCTCAGGGCACTGGAATCCCAAGGCTGAATTAGGATGGACCTTGGTTCAGGTACAGAAATATTTGCAATTTGATTTAATGGTGTCATTGTGCCATAATAACTAACTTGAATTTTATCAACCAATTTCGGATTAGCTTTGCCTGCTCTTATGGTGGCAAGCTCTTCTTTAAGAAAATCGACTGATTTTCTCATTGTTTCTTCTGATTTAATAACTAAATCTTTGTACATACTATGCCTCCTTAATTATAGTTCCTATATTTTCTCCTAAAATTATTTTTTCAATACTTTCAGGATTTTCTATTCCAAAAACTAAGATAGGTATTTTATTATCCATACATAATGATGTTGCTGTTGAGTCCATAATTTTAAGCCCTTTATTTAATACATCAATATAATTGAGCTCATCATATTTTAAAGAATCCGGATTCTTTTTAGGGTCATCGCTGTAAACACCATCAACCCCATTTTTTGCTAAAAGTATAATTTCTGCATTAATTTCGGCGGCTCTTAATGCAGCCGTAGTATCTGTGGAGAAATATGGATTTCCGGAACCTCCTGAAAATATTACAACTCTACCCTTTTCTAAATGTCTCACTGCTCTTCTTCTGATATATGGCTCAGCAATTTGTCTCATTTCGATAGCTGTTTGAAGCCTTGTTTCAACATTTATGTTTTCTAATGCATCTTGAAGTGCAAGACCGTTTATAATTGTACCAAGCATTCCCATATAATCAGATGTGGTCCTGTCCATATCCTTTGCACTGGCTCCCCGCCAAAAATTACCGCCTCCCACAACTATTGCAACTTCTACGCCCATCTCAATTATATTCTTTATAACATATGATATTTTAGTAACTATTTCTGAATCAATTCCATGACCAGCTTTACCGGATAATGCTTCTCCGCTGATTTTTAGCACTACTCTTTTATATTTGCACATAAAACCTCCTGATTATATTTATTTTAATGGAGAACCATTCAGTTCTCCATTATGATTACAGGATTATAAACCCATTTGTTTTGCTACTTCATCAGCAAAATTTTCTGATTTTTTCTCTATTCCTTCTCCAACTTCATATCTTAATACTCCGGTAACTTTTATGTCACTGCCTAATTTTTTTGCTGTTTCACTTATTACCTTCTTAACTGTCATATCAGCATCTTTAACAAAAGCCTGTTCCAATAAACAAACTTCTTTAAGTTCTTTTTGAAGTCTTCCTTCAACCATTTTTTCTACAATGTGTTGTGGTTTTCCTTCGTTTAAAGCTTGTGCAATGAGAATTTCTCTTTCATGAGCTATAAACTCAGCATCAACATCTTCTGTTGAAATATACTTTGGACTCATTGCTGCAACCTGCATTGCTAAATCCTTGCCTAATACGCTCAATTCTTCAGTGTCACCTTCAGATTCTAAAGCAACAACTACGGAAATTTTACCTCCACCATGTATGTAATCAACAACAACACCATTTTGAACTTGTACTTCGCCAAATCTTCTTACTGACATATTTTCACCGATCTTTGCTATTTTATCGGTTAAAGTATCTTGAACCGTTTTTCCGCCTGCAAGTACAACTGCTTTTAATGCTTCTACATCTTTTGGATCATTGTCAATAACTGCCCCAGCTACTTCTGTAACAAATTTTTTAAATTCTTCATTTTTTGCAACAAAGTCAGTTTCTGAATTTACTTCTATTACAACACCCTTTTTACCGTCTGCTGATATTAATGCTGTTGTAAGTCCTTCTGCAGCAATTCTTCCTGATTTTTTTGCAGCTTGTGAAAGACCTTTTTCTCTTAAATAATCAATTGCCTTCTCTATGTCTCCGTTTGTTTCCTTTAATGCTTTTTTGCAGTCCATCATGCCTGCATTTGTTTTATCTCTTAGTTCCTTTACCATTGAAGCTGTAATTTCCATTTAATAACCTCCATAATTTAAAAAGAAGGCGTAAGGAAATAATTCCTAACCCCTTACTTTGTTTTATTTTATATTTTTTTATTCTTCAATCTCTTCTAATTCTTCTACTTTTTCTAATTCTTCTTCAGATACTTCGTCGTCTTCTTCAACATCATCGTATGTCATTTGAACGCCTTGTTTTCCTTCAAGAATCGCATCAGCTATTGTTGCTGTCAATAATTTTACAGCTCTTATGGCATCATCGTTACCCGGGATAACAAAATCTACTTCATCAGGGTCACAGTTTGTATCAACAATTGCTACAACCGGAATTCCTAATATTTTAGCTTCCTGAACAGCTATTCTTTCTTTTCTTGGGTCAACAACAAACAAAGCACCAGGCAGTTTATCCATATTTTTAATTCCGCCTAAGAATTTTTCAAGTCTCTCAGCTTCATTTTTTAATTTGAAAACTTCCTTTTTGGTTAAAAGAGCAAATGTTCCATCCTCTTCCATTGTTTTCAGTTCGTTGAGTCTGTCAATTCTCTTTCTGATTGTTGAATAGTTTGTCAACATTCCACCAAGCCATCTTTGGCTTACAAAATGCATTCCGCATCTTGCTGCTTCTGATTTTGTAGATTCTTGAGCTTGTTTTTTTGTTCCAACGAATAATACTTCGTCTCCGCTTGATACAACTTCTTTAACAAAGTTGTAAGCTTCATCTACTTTATCGCTTGTTTTTTGCAAATCAATAATGTAGATTCCATTTCTTTCTGTGAAAATGTACTCTGCCATTTTAGGATTCCATCTTCTTGTTTGATGTCCAAAGTGAACCCCTGCTTCGAGCAATTTTTTCATACTAATAATTGCCATTATTTTTCCTCCTTTTGTTTTACCTCCAGAATTATCATTTCATGTAAAGACCTTTTAAGGCACACCTCTAATCATGATCTAAATCTGTGCGTAATTAAGTTTAGTATATCATAGCCAAATTTGTTTGGCAATATTTAATTAGTAAGAATTATTTGCGATGTAAAAATTGCGAAAATTAAAAATTGAAAACATAGCAT
>CAZCTI010000032.1:0-16478 GCA_964501385.1 uncultured Clostridia bacterium | reverse complement strand
TAATTTATATTATATATATGGCAGGAAACTTTATAAGTAAACTTATTGCCGATATAATCGTTATACCAGGCAATATAATAGGAATGGTAATACTTTTGTTTCTTTTGATAAGCAATATTTTTAAGCTTTCCATGATTGAAGAAACAGGAAATTTCATGCTTAAATACATGGGTTTTTTCTTTGTACCTTTAACGGTAGGACTTACACAATCATATAAGCTTATTGAAAGCAGCATCATACAAATATTAATTATTTTAGTTGTATCTTGTATACTTGTAATGTTTGTTTCAGCTAAGGTTACGGATATACTGATTACATACAAGGAGAAAAACCATGGTTAATGAGTTTGCTTTTATATTGCTTACAATTGTTTTGTTTAAATTAAGCCTTATTATAAGCAATAAATTTAAAATAGCATTATTAAATCCAATACTTATATCTGCAATTATAATAATTATAATTCTAAAAATATTTAATATCCCTTATTCTGATTATAATAAGGGAGGCAGTCTGATAGCCAAAGCTTTAGGTCCAATAGTTGTGGTGCTTGCCATACCACTATATAAAAATAGATTTGATTTAATGAAAAACTTTATTCCCATAATGGGAGGAGTAATTGCAAGTATAATCACATCTGTTGTGTCGGTAACAGTATTATGTAAAATATTTGGAATTGATGAAACAATAATGTTGTCATTGTTATCAAAGTCAATAACAACTCCAATGGCAATTGAATCAACAAAGCTTTTGGGAGGAAATGAAGCTATAACAGTATTGGCTGTGGTACTTACAGGTTTAATTGGAGCAGCTGTGGCACCTTTTGTTATAAAATTAGGAAAAATAAAAAATAACATTGCTAAAGGGATTGGAATCGGTTCTGCTTCCCATGCTGTCGGAACTACCAAGGCTGTTGAAATTAATGAGGAAACAGGTGCAGCCAGCGGCCTAAGCATTGGTGTAACAGGGTTATTGACCATAATAGCTATAATTATTTTCGCATAGGAGCGACTATATGTGTATAAATTTATCAAAAATTAAAAAAGAAGATATGGAGTATATTTATAGATGGTTTTCTGATGATAAGTTTTTGAAATATTATGATTATTACCCTCCTGTTCCTTTAAGTAAAGAAGAAGTTGATAAAATTTTTAATGATTATGAAAACAGCAATAAATCAAAAGTATTTGCTGTAAGATTAGACAATACTATAATCGGTGTGGCTGGATTTGATGATATAATAGAAGAAAATAAAGTTGCCACTTTGTTTATCGGCTTAGGTAATAAAAATGAAAGACGAAAAGGATACGGCAGTGAAGCTATGAAACTTTTGCTTGAATATGGATTTAATGACTTAAGTTTTCACAGAATTCAGCTTAACGTGTTAGAATTTAATGTAGGAGCTATTTTTTTATACGAAAAATTTGGATTTAAAAAGGAAGGTATATTTAGAGAGTTTGTATTAAGAGATGGTAAGAGATATAATTTGTTTTTATATGGTTTATTGAGAGACGAGTGGAATAAAATGTAAAAAGGCTGTCATTCTGACAGCCCTATACTTTTTACGCAATATTTGAATCAATCATTCTTGCAAAGGAGGACATGGGTTTTACTCCAATTTCTTTCGAAGCAACTCTTCCTTCCTTAAATAAAATTACTGTAGGTATACTTTGTATACCGTAGCGAATAGCTAATTCTTGCTGTTCATCAACATCTACCTTTGCTACATTTATTTTTGTGCTGTATTGGTCAGCTATTTTTTCTATTACGGGTGCAACCATTCTGCAAGGAGCACACCATGTTGCCCAGAAATCCACCAAAACATATCTGTTTTGTTTAATCATATCGTCAAATTCCTGAGTACTGTTTATAACTTTTATTTTTTCTGCCATTTTTAATTCTCCTTTTTATCTATTTGTAATGCTGCATGTTGAGCAGCAATCAAACCTTCACTTACTGCTTTTGAAAGCTGAAGGGGTTTTCCTGTAATATCACCTGATGCATATACTCCCTCAATGTTGGTTTCCATATGTTTATCAACATTAATAAAATTGCCGTCCAACTCTAATCCGTCAATTAACGCAGTAGGTGCAACTGCATCTCTAAGCATAAACACAGCATCAGTTTTCAAAATTTCATTTCCTGTATTTACTGCTTCAACTATTTCATTACCTATTATTTCAGTTATGCTGCCATTAATAAATATAATATCATCACTTAAATTTTCATATCTTGGTTTTTTTGATATAAATGTTACATTTACTCCAATACTTTGCAAGAAGTTTGCTTCCTCCCATGCATCATTGGATTGATCCCAAACTATGGCATTTTTACCTCTGTATAACATTCCGTCACATGTAGCACAATAGCTTACACCATTGCCAAGAAGCTTTGCTTCTCCCGGTAATTCTTTTACTTTAGATATTCCCATAGCAAGTATTACCTTTTTTGCTTCAGCAATTTCACCATTTATATTAACCATGAAGCTGTCACCTAAAGGAAGTATGTTTACTACTTTTCCCCCCTCTATTTTTATACCCATAGCTTCTGCATGCTCTTTAAACTTATCCATCAATTCTTTTCCGCTTACATGGTAAAATCCTAAATGATTATCCACACGTTCAGCCTTAGATAAATAATTTTCCTTATTTGAAAAAATTCGTACAGTCTTACCCCTGGTAAGTGCATTTACAGCTGCAGACAAACCTGCAGGACCTGCTCCAATTATTATAATATCAACTAACTCCATTTTTTAACCTCTCATTCTTCAGGATTTATTACAGTAAGTTCATTTACTCTTACATTTCTTAAGCATTTAGGACAATAATACCTATGTTCAATTATTTCATTACAATTTACATGAACTAATTTTTTATAGCATGTGTTTAAATGTTTTTGACCCCACAATATCAAACTGTTAAATACATCTTCCAAATCATAACCTTTATCTGTGAGCACATATTTGTATCTTGGAGGATGGGACTGATAAATGCTTCTTTTAATTAACATATCTGTTTCTAATGACTTCAGCCTTTCAGACAAAAGGTTTGTTGGTATTCCTTCAAGATTATCTTGTATTTCTTTAAATGTTTCATATCCTAAAAACATTTGATGCAATATTAATAAAGACCACCTGTCTCCTATTATGTTTAATGTTTGAGCTATATTGCAGTGTAAATTATATTGTTTCATTTCATCTCCTCTTTCAGTCGGAAAAATAGGGTCGGGTATCTCGCAGTCTAAGTCATCTTAAAAAGCCAATAATCTGCTTATTGTAGTAAATGTTCCCGTAAATGTCATAATACCTATTATTATTAAAATAACTCCACCTATTTTTATGGTATACTTTACTAAATTTCTTTTTTCTTTGAAAAAGTTTAATGCTTCGGTTGTAAACATACCTAAAATTATAAAAGGTATTACAAAACCCAATGTATAAATTAATACAAGCAATACAGATGCAAATGTGCTTTCGGCATGAGATGCTAATATTAAAACTGAAGAAAGTGCCGGACCTACACAGGGTGTCCATGCAAAGCTGAATGTTAATCCCATTATGTAAGCAACTAAAGGATTCATTTTTACAGAGTCAATATTTAAATGCATTCTTTTTTCTACTTTTAAAAAATTTAATTTTATTATATTCAGCTGAACCAAACCCATAATTATAATTATTATGCCACCTATTTTGCTGAATAAGTCTTTATTCCTATTAAAAAATATACCCAATGCAGAAAATGATAAACCTAACAAAAAAAATATACTTGAGATACCTAAAACAAAAAACAAAGAGTTAATTAGCACTTTTTTTCTTTCATAAATAACTGTGCCATCACTGTTAACTTTTCTACCATTGCCTGCCAAGTAGCTTATATATACAGGAATCAAGGGAAGAACACAAGGAGAAAAGAATGATAAAAATCCTTCTATAAAAACCAAAAGAGTACTTATATTAACTGATAAATTTCCACTTTCCATGTTATTCTCCTACATTATTTTTATAAATCTTAGCAAAGTAACTTTACTTTGTCAAGTGACTTTAAAAAATAAATTTAGTTTTTTAGTTTTTTATTGAATTTTTTTTATAGTATGATAGTATATTTTATGTAAATATTGTTTTTAAATGTAGGCAAAATTATAAATGGGAGATGAGAATTATTTTAAATTTTAAATGCTTAAGCCTTGAAGACAAAGAAATAATTGAAAAATTCGTTGATAAAAATAAATTGGAGTCTTATGAATATTTATTTTCATCCTTGTACATGTGGAGAAAGTTAAATAATGTTAAATACGCTGTATTGGATGATGTATTGATAATTGAAAAGAATGAGGTAGGAAAGGGAACATTTTATACTCAGCTTTTTGGTTACAACAAGGATAATTTAACAAGTATAATCGATGAACTTATAAAAAGAAATTCAAATTTTACAGACAGGGATTTTTTATTTGGTGATGTAGATGAAGAATTCATGGAGGATTTAAAAAAATACACAGATTTTAAAATAGAAGCTGTGGAAGATATTGATGATTGGGAATACATTTATAATACAAAAGATTTAATTGAACTGAAAGGGAAAAAATATCACGGCAAAAAAAACCATGTAAATTCTTTTTTAAAAAATTATACATATGGAATAAAAACAATAGATGACGAAAATGTGAAAAAGGATTGCATGGACTTGCTTCACAAATGGCATGATGAGGTTGCAGTAACAGTTGATAAAGAAATGATTATGGAAATAGATGCTATCAGAGATTTATTCGGTGAGCTGCACTTTTTTGATTTAAATTCTTTTGCTGTTTATGTTGATGGTGTCTTGGCAGGTTTTGCAGTAGGCGAAAGAGTAAATAATAATATGGCTGTTATTCACGTGGAACGAGGCGAATTATCATATAAGGGTATATATGCATTTTTAAACAAACAATTTTTGGTCGATAGCTTTTCAGATACAGAATTTGTAAACAGGCAGGAAGATACAGGTAATGCAGGACTCAGAAAAGCAAAACAATCTTATCACCCTGCCAAAATGGTAAAGAAATATTTAGTGAAACTTAAATAATAATAATTGTATATATGGTCGCTTGATATAAATCAGGCGATTAATTTAATAACAAAAAATAAGAATTTATTTTGAATTTAAGTTTCAATAAAGAAAAGAAGGATATAATTCTAATATAAACAATATTCTACTGTAAAGGAGAGATATATATGGACGATGAAAGATTAAATGATAACTTTGAAAATGAAAATGTACAAGAAAATATATTAAATGAGAATTCGATAAAAGAAAGACCAAATGATATTAATTTTATCATGAGGGAACCTGAAATTAAAAAGCCTAAAAAAAGAAAAAAGTCGATTATGGGATACATAGCTATTGCATTGATAGCTTCTATAATCGGAGGTTTGTCCGGAAGTTACATGACAGCAAGCATATTAAAACAAGCAGCTGAAGAAGAAGCTCCCAAATCATCAATAAATGCTCAAGATGTTAATATTAATTTATCTGATGATGTTTATTTTGCAGCAGCAGTTGCTGAAAAGTCTCAAAAATCAGTCGTAGGAATTACAACCTTGGTTGAGCAGGAAATCAATACATTTTGGGGTCCTCAAACAAGAAATGCACAAAGTATGGGCTCCGGGTTTATTGTAGATTCAAACGGATATATTGTTACAAATGCTCATGTTGTAGGTGACGGAAAATATAAAAGCATCACAGTTTCTTTGATAGATGGTTCAACTCAAGTTGGAGATGTATTGTGGTATGATACAACATTAGATTTGGCTATTGTAAAAATAAATTTGACAGGGCTTCCAGCAGTTGAATTAGGTGATTCCGACAAATTAATGGTGGGAGAGCCTGCAGTGGCGATTGGTAATCCAATGACATTAGACCTTGAAAGAACTGTTACTCAAGGTATAATAAGCGGTTTAAACAGATCTATCGCTTTTGAAAACGGAACAGTTATCGAACCTCTTATTCAAACTGATGCATCCATTAATTCCGGCAACAGCGGCGGACCTTTGTTTAATGCCAAAGGTCAAGTAATTGGAATTAATACAGCTAAAATGAGTTCAGCTGAAGGGCTTGGTTTTTCAATACCAATCAATACTGCAAAACCAATAATAGAACAAATAGTCAAAGACGGTTCATTTTCAACAGTATATGTAGGCATTACGGGCATAGATGTTGAAACATATGAAATGGGTTATGGAATAGACTTAATTGCCGATTATGGGGTTGTAATAATAGAAACTATGAAAAATTCTCCAGCTTCAGAGGCAGGACTTCAGCCAAACGATGTTGTAATTGAAATAGATGGTAAAAAGATTGAAACAATGTCTGAATTAAAAAGAAAGTTATATGATTATAAAGATGGTGACAAATCAGAATTTACTATTTTAAGGAATGGAGAAGAACTAAAATTAACTGTAACATTAAGGGTTAAACCGGATACGTTCTAAGGAAGGGGGACACACCTCTAAAGTAGGGATAGTCTTTGGGGTAAGCTTCAGAGGAATGTCCCCGTACTTGAAGGGGGACACACCTTAAATGTCAGGTGACTCTTTGCATGAAAGTCATTTAAGGAATGTCCCCGTGCTAATAAAAAACAGGAGAAACTAAATCTCCTGTTTTTTATAAACTATTCAATTATTCTTCTACTCCGAAGCGTTTTAAGTTTGGTGAAATGATTAAATTTGCTTCTGTTGCAGCAACAACATCTTCAACAGTTGCTTCAGGTCCCAATTCTTCAAGAACCATTCCTTCTTTTGTAACTCTTATAAGAGCCATTTCAGTAACTATTATATCAACTTGTTCCTTAGCAGTTAAAGGAAGAGTGCATTGTTTTAATATTTTTGCTTTTCCCTTTTGAGTGTGAACCATTGCAATTATAACTGTATTGGCACCTACAACCAAGTCCATTGCACCACCCATGCCTGGAACCATTTTGCCTGGTATTTTATAGTTTGCAAGATTTCCTTTTTCGTCAACCTGCATTGCTCCCAATACTGTTGCATCAACGTGGCCACCCCTTATAATTCCAAAGGAAGTAGCACTGTCAAAAAACATTCCGCCCGGTACTATTGAAGAAGGCATTCCACCTGCATTTACTAATTCCCAATCTTCCTCTCCTTTAGCAGGAGCAGGACCTAAACCTAAGAAACCATTTTCAGACTGGAATGTTACATCCATACCTTCAGGTATATAATTTGCAACCATTGTAGGAAGACCAATACCTAAGTTAACAACATCACCGTCTTTTAGTAACTGCGCAACTCTTTTTGCTATGACTTTCTTTTCATCCATTATTTGTCACCTCCAACTATATAGTCAACAAATATTCCTGAGCACATAACATGTTCCGGATTAATTTCGCCTACTTCGACTATTTTATCTGCTTCAACTATAACTAAATCAGCAGCAGTTGCCATCATAGGGTTAAAGTTTTTCATTGTTTTATTGAAAATCATATTTCCTTTTTTGTCAACTACAGAAGCCTTCAATAATGCTACGTCAGCTCTTAAAGGAGTTTCAAACAAATATTCTTTTCCATTTATTACTTTAACTTCTTTTCCTTCTGCTACTTCAGTTCCGATACCTGTTGGTGTATAAAAACCTCCAAGACCATTTCCGCCACATCTTATTTTTTCAGCAAGAGTTCCTTGAGGGGTAAGTACAACTTCTGTTTCACCTGAATTCATTTGATTTGCTGTTTCGGGATTAGTTCCCACATGTGATGCAATCATTTTTTTGAATTGTTTATTAACAACCATTTTGCCTACACCTTTGTCAGGGAAACCTGTATCATTGCAAATTAGCGTTAAATTTTTAACATTTTTGACTACTAATGCATCTATTATATTTTCAGGAGATCCATTTGCTAAGAATCCGCCTACCATAATAGTCATGCCATCTTTAACCATATCTGCCGCTTCTTTGACAGAAATTACTTTGTTAATCAATTTAATCATCCTTTCTTTTTTATAGTTAAATTCATTATCCCGAGCATAGCTGTTAACTGACTTTAATCAGTTAACAGCTGCTAAGTATAATAAAATTAATTCATTATCTTTGTATTAGCATTGAAGTTCCCATACCGCCGCCTATGCACAATGTTGCGAGTCCTTTTTTAGCATCTCTTTTTTGCATTTCATATATAAGAGAAATAAGTATTCTTGCACCTGATGCTCCGATTGGGTGACCAAGAGCTATTGCTCCGCCGTTAACATTTGTAATTTCAGGGTTTAATTCTAAATCACGACAAACTGCAAGTGATTGTGCTGCAAAAGCTTCATTAGCTTCTATTAAATCTAAATCTTCAACAGTCCATCCGGCATTAGCCAATGCTTTTTGAGTTGCAGGAACAGGTCCTATACCCATTACCTTAGGGTCAACTCCTGCTGAGCCGTAACCTGCTACTTCACATAAATAAGTTAATCCCAATTCTTCTGCTTTTTCTTTGCTCATAACTATTAAAGCAGCTGCTCCATCATTGATACCGGATGCATTTCCTGCTGTTACCGTTCCGTCTTTTTTGAATGCAGGTTTTAATTTAGCCATCTTATCTACAGTTGATCCATGTCTTGGATATTCATCTGTATCAATTACAACCGGGTCACCTTTTCTTTGAGGAATTACTACAGGTACTATTTCATCTGCAAATTTTCCTGATTTTTGTGCTTCTTCTGCTCTAACTTGACTTTGATTTGCAAAAGCATCTTGCTCTTCTCTTGTAAGGCCATATTGTTCTGCCACATTTTCAGCAGTGATACCCATATGATATCCGTTGAAAATATCAAATAAACCATCATGTACCATGTAATCAACTACTTTACCGTCGCCCATTCTAAGTCCCCATCTGCTTTTTGGTAAAAGATAAGGAGCATTAGTCATGCTTTCTGTACCACCGCACAAAATTATGTCACATTGACCACTTTCAACAAATTGAGCTGCCATACTTACTGCTCTTAAACCTGAGCCGCAAACCATGTTAATTGTTAATGCCGGAGTTTCAATTGGAATACCTGCTCCAATGCTTACTTGTCTTGCAACATTTTGACCTAAACCTGCTCCTAAAACATTGCCTAAATAAACTTCTTCAACCATTGATGGTTCTATTCCTGCTCTTTTAATAGCCTCTTTTGCTGCTATTACACCTAAATCTACAGCTGATAATGATGCAAAAGCACCGCCAAATGATCCTATGGGTGTTCTTGCTGCTGATACAATAACTGCTTTTTTCATAAGCTTCCTCCAAATTTTTATTATTTAGTATAACTATTTTATAGCATTTTTCATGCCAACATTATACTTTTAAAAATATATTGTAATCTAAACAGTTATACAATATAATTCAAATTTTGATATATGCAAAATTGCATATAGCTCAATATTTTAATTGCATAATTGCATATAAAGTTATATACTATATTTGGGAATATTTCTATTAGCACAAAGAAAATATCTCAAGTACTGAGATATACCTTAGAGGTATGTCCCAATATCGATAATTAATTGTATCATAAAGTTAAATAAATATCAATCATCTTATTTTATTTTTATTATTATAAAGAAAGAGGATAAATATGCCATCGAATAAATATGATTTAAATTTAGGATTTATAATAACTGACGACAAATTCAATATTTTATATTGCAACGAATATTTCAAAACAAATATTATTAAGACAGATATATTAAATAAAAAAATAACAATATTCTTTCAGGATCTTAATGTTGATATGGATAAGAATCTTTATTCCGTTAAATACATAGATGATTCCGTATATTATGTTATCCATAACAAATTGAAACTATACAATCATGATTTATATACTTTTTTCTTCTATGAATTTACAATAGGAAGCGAGCTTGAAAAACAAATTGCAAGACTTAATTCTCAACAATATTTACATAATGAAATGCTCAATAAACTGAAGGATGGAATATATATTACCGATGAATTAGGAACAACTATATTCGTTAATGATGCATTTCTAAACTTGTCCGGACTTACAAGAGAACAGATAATAGGAAAGACAGTTTATGACCTCAGAAAATATGATATACTGCCAAATTCTTGCTGTGCAAAGGTTATAGAAACAATGGGACCGGTATCTACCATAAATCATTACTATAAAGGCCAGCGATGCTTGGTTTCAGGTTCTCCTATTTTTGATGAAAACGGAAATCTTTCAAAGACAATTGCTGTTATAAGAGATGTTTCTGAATTGGATGTTTTAATGAAAACTATAACTAAAGATAAAAATTTATTTATTAAAAGTGATTATAACTTGCAAACAAAGGAAGTAAATGATCCTGTGGAAATTATAAATAATATAAGAATGAAAAACATTTATAAAAAAGCAAAAAAAATAGCCAATGTGGACAGCACTATTTTAGTATTAGGTGAAACCGGTGTTGGGAAAGATTTTATTGCTACGTATATACACAGTATCAGCAATCGAAAAAATGGTAAATTCATAAAAATAAATTGTGGTGCTGTACCTGAGCATTTGTTAGAATCAGAATTTTTCGGTTATGAAGAAGGTGCTTTTACCGGTGCTCAAAAAGGCGGGAAAAAGGGACTTTTTGAAGAAGCAAATGGGGGTATATTGTACTTGGATGAAATAGGAGATATGCCATATACTTTGCAGGTAAAATTGTTAAGTGCCATAAACGACAAAATGTTTTATCGAATAGGAGGTATAAGTCCTATTGAGTTTAATGCAAGGATTATAGCTGCTACAAATCATGATTTGCAAAAGCTTGTTGAAGAGAAAAAATTCCGTGCAGATTTGTATTACAGATTAAATGTAGTGACATTATTAATTCCTCCTCTAAGAAGCAGGAAGGAAGACATTATACCTTTGACTACTCAATTTCTTGAATATTATAACAATAAATACGGCAAAAACAGTTATTTTACTTCAAATTGTCTTGAAAATTTTTTAATTTACGAATGGCCGGGCAATATAAGAGAACTGAAAAATATAATTGAACGTTTAGTACTGATGACAGACAATGCTGGAATTAATACTGATTTGTTCAGAGAGCATTTGATTTTAACGGAAAATAATACAGGTCTTACGGATTTGTTTTTGTCAGACAGAAAAACTTTGAAAGAAAAAACCGAAGAATATGAAAAAGAAATAATTGAATCAACATTAGCTGTTTCAAAGAATATGAAGGAAGCAGCATTAAGATTGGGTATAGATATTTCAACATTAGTAAGAAAAAAGCAAAGATACAGTATAAGATAAATAATGCTATTTAGGTACGATTATTTTGTCGAATAAGATAGAAATAATTGTACCTTTTTTGTAATTTCCAATATTTCTCATTTAAATGGTATAAAAATCCCTTAAACTGTTAATATTACTAATGTTATCATTACAACTATTTAGTGCAAATCTCAAGATTTGTCATTGCTATGAATAAACGCAACGTAAGTGTCATTCTGAACGCAGTGAAGAATCTCATGCTCTAAAACATGAGATACTCCGCTATCGCTCAGTATGACAAAGCACATTGAAGAAAAATTGAATTTAATAAAAAGGAGTTACAATGCATTATTACAAAAAAATATTTATTTCAACTGTATTTGTTGTTTTAGCAATTGTAATAGCATATTCTGTTGAAGCTTATGCAGGCTTATCTGAAATTAACAGCAAGGTGATACGACTGCATGTTTTGGCAAATTCAGACAGTTTAGAGGACCAGCAGCTAAAATACAAAGTAAGAAACAAAATTATCACCACATTTAATGAAGAATTTGAAAATATCAACTCGAAGTTTGAAAGCTCAAATATAATTATTGAAAAAATCCATCAAATAAGATGTGAAGCAGAAGAGATAGTAAAAGAGGAAGGATATGATTATGAAATAGATGTATATTACGGTAATTATAAATTTCCTCGCAAAATGTATGAAGAGATAGTTTTGCCTGAAGGTTATTATGATGCTGTAAGAATTGAAATAGGCAGAGCCGAAGGAAGTAATTGGTGGTGTGTAATGTTTCCTCCCCTATGTTTTGTAGATTTTGGAAAAGACCAAGAGAACCCGGTATTTGATTATCAAACAGAAAAAAGCCTTCAAGAAGTATTGACTTTAGATGAAATAGAAACGATTAAAACTAAAAGAGGTATTGAAAATATAAAACTAAAATCAAAAATATTTGAATTTATTGAAAAAGGCAAGGTAGAAAAAACAGCCAGCACATATGCAGCATCGCTATCCAAGTGAGAATTCTGGGGACGGACCTTGAAATTCCTTTGGAATTTCAAGGTCCGTCCCCAGAATTCCCTTGCTTTTCACTGAGACGGGATATCTAATTTTTTTATTTTGTATTGTAGTGTTTGCCTTGGAACATTAATAAGCTTGGCAGCTTTTGTAATATTGTAATCTGTTTGTTCCAATGCTTTTATGATAATTTCCCGCTCAACTTTTTCAACAGCAACATTTAATGGTTGTATTACACCGGTATCTAACGAAATATTGTTCTTTGGCTGAAAGTTTTTAAATTGGAAGGGAAGATGTTCCTCTCTTATAATTTCTCCGTCGTAAAGTGAAATGGCACTTTCAATGGCATGCTCAAGTTCCCTGACATTGCCCGGCCAGCTGTAGTCTAAAAATATATCTAAAACTTCTTTAGAAATTTCATTGAAATATTTATTGCATTTTTCATTGTATTTTTGTATAAAATGTTCTACCAAAAGCGGTATATCTTCCGTTCTTTTAGAAAGGTCCGGAATAACCAACGTAATTACATTCAGTCTGAAGAATAAATCCTGTCTTATTTGTTTTGTTTCTACCACTGTCCTTATGTCAGTGTTAATTGCAGATATAATTCTGACATCAACATCTGTTGTTTTGCTGGAGCCTACTCTTCTTACTCTGCCATCCTGAATTACCCTGAGCAGCTTAGTTTGCAGTTCCAAAGGCATTGAGTTTATTTCATCTAAAAATAAAGTGCCTCCATCTGCCAGTTCAAATAATCCCGGCCTATTTTCCGCTCCCGTAAAACTTCCTTTTACAGAGCCAAACAAAATACTTTCAAGTAAATTGGCAGGAAGAGCCGCACAGTTTTGAGCAATGAAAGGTTTGTATTTTCTGTCCCCTGCATTGTGAATGGACTGCACAAATAACTCCTTACCTGTTCCGGTACTTCCGGCAATCATTACCGGTGAGCCCGACATTGCAGCTTTAAGTCCCAGTGATTTTAGTTTAAGCATTTCTTTGTTTTGACCGATTATATCCAAAAATGTGAATTTCGCTAATGGTTTGGACGTTTTTTCAGCACCCTGATTAACTTCATACAATTCTCTTTGCAGGTTTACAATTCTTTCTGACAATTCTCTTACCTTTGTAATATTTCTTGAAACCTCCAAGGCACCTATTACTTTGTTGTTATAAAAAATGGGAAGTGTAGAGTTTAATGTAGAAATTTTATCACCCTTATAATTGACAAAGTTTTGTTCAACATTATATAAAGGTTTACCTGTTTTCAACACTCTGATAATAGTGCTTGTTTCAAAAGTAAGAGAAGGATACACTTCAAGTATATGTCTGCCAATTGTTTTTTCTGCATCAATTTCATCTAATTGTTTTGCTGCAGCGTTGTAATGTACTACTTTTCCACTGGCATCAACTATATGAATACCATCATTTATTAATTCTATAGCTTGTATTAAAGTATCAAAATATTTAATCTCCATAATTCTCCTCCTTTGTGCTGAAAATTAGGCACATGGTGCCGAAAAACAGGCCTTAAAGTTCGTCTTTAAAGTTTTTTAATTTGGGGACATTCCTTCATAGACTGACCACAACTAATTACTTACCATGAAGGTGTGTCCCCGTACATCTGTATTGACTAAATTATATCAATATTTAATTTGTTATAACTTTCATCCATATCGGCAAAAGTAATTTTATATTCAACATAAACATTGCCTCTGCCTTTTTCATCCAAGTTATATTTGTAAACAACCGTTACAAAGTCTAAATCAAAGTTACCATAGGGTGTTGAATATAAATTGTTATAATTTGCTCCTTTTATAAACTCCATTTTTGAAGAATAAGTTCCCACTTTTGTCATTAACATTTTATCCTTATATATTTTTAATCTGGTACGGCTTCCCTTTTGCTCCATTATTTCGCTTTCATCATAATTTATTATGAAGCAATCATCTAATTTTTCTAATGTTGCTTCTGTAATTATTTCAATAATATCCTCGTTGCCTGCTTCATCAATTGTTTGTACAGTGTTTATTTTTATTTTTACATTTTCCATTCTCTTCCCCTTTATAAAAGGTTATCTATGGCAATTTCATAAAGATTATCTATTTCTTTTTTCAGGAAATTGCCTCCTATTCTTCTTAATCGTTCCGGTGCATCAGTTGCATAGTATTCATATCTTGGTTTGTCATAATTTTCATTGAAAATATCTTTTTCTTGAAGCAAATTTTTCAGGTCTCTTGCTGTTTCAAAAGCGGGATTTACTAATTTCACATGAGGGCCTACCACTTTTTTAATCGTATACCTCAGTATGGGGTAATGAGTACAACCTAAAACTAATGCATCAACATCGTGCTCAATTAATTCTGTAAGGTATTTTTCTGCAGTAAGTTCGGCAACATGAGAATATTCCCAGCCTTCTTCAACTATTGGAACAAAAAGAGGGCATGGTATACCGATTACTTCTGCATCATGACGATATTCCATTATTTTTCCCTGGTATGCGTTGCTGTTGATGGTGGCTGTTGTTCCTATTACTCCTATTCTGCCGTTTTCTGTAACTTTAGAAGCACTTCTTGCACCGGGATCTATAACTCCTAAAACCGGAATATCAAAATCTCTGACTAAGTTATCAAGTGCAATGGAGCTTGCCGTATTGCATGCTACAACAATAGTTTTTACATCCTTATTTTTTAAAAATGTTGAGCATTGATGTGCATATTTTTTTATTGTTTGCTCAGATTTGGAGCCATAGGGTATTCTTGCTGTATCCCCTAAATATATTATATTCTCATAAGGAAGCTGCTCCATAACTTCTCTCATTACTGTCAATCCTCCAACACCGGAGTCAAAGATTCCAATTGGCCTATTATCCATTTTATACCTTCTTATCTTCATATTTGATATATATTATGAAATTTAGTTATTAATGGTTCGATTATTCAGCAGTTTAAGGCTGAACAATTTTGTTTGCTGTTTACATTTTAATTCCAATATTATTTCATATAATATAATTATAATCAACAAATATTTTTCTTTTATTTAAAGCAACATTCCTTAAAAATCTTACCCTAATACAATTATTGAGATGTGTCCATCTTCATTTTATTATACCAAATATTAAATAAACCATCAACAATAAAAAGCTGAATTTTCGGCACTCAAATAATTATTTAAAAAAATGACAGTAAATAATGCTGAAAATTAGCTATTTATATTTCTTTGGATAATTGGCATGAATCTTGCTAATTATATACTTGAATATACCCAGTATTCAACCCAAACCCAATAATGAAAAAAAGTTTTTTACAGGAGGCATTATGATTAAAAAAGGAAACCCATATGGTACACACAGAGTGATTGAACCAAAGGGAGTATTACCACAACCTGCATTGAAAATTGACAACACAATGGAAATATACGACAACGAGATTCTTATTAATGTTCAGACATTGAACGTAGATTCGGCAAGCTTTACACAAATCAATGATCAAGCCGGTGGAGATGTAGAAAAAATCAAAGAAATAATGAAGGGTATAGTTGCTGAAAGAGGCAAACATCAAAATCCCGTAACAGGTTCAGGCGGAATGCTTATAGGTACTATAGAACAAATAGGACCTGCACTTGAAGGAAAAACTGATTTGAAGGTTGGAGATAAAATAGCAACAATGGTATCATTGTCGTTAACTCCATTAACAATTGAAGAAATATTAGAAGTAAGAAAAGATATTGACCAAGTTGATATCAAGGGAAAAGCAATATTATTTGAAAGCGGCATTTACGCTAAACTTCCTGATGACATACCTGAAAATCTTGCATTATCAGTACTTGACGTAGCAGGGGCTCCTGCTCAAACACAGAAGCTTGTTAAAGAGGGAGATACTGTATTAGTTTTAGGCGGAGGAGGAAAATCCGGACTCTTATGCTTATATGAAGCAAAGAAAAAAGTTGGTCCAAAAGGAAAGGTTATATGCTGGGCTCACAGAGAAGTATCACTTAAAACTGTTAAAGAACTTGGATTGGCAGATGTATTAGTATCTGGAGATGCTACAAACGCAATTGAAGTATACGATAAAATTATGGAAGCAACAGATGGACAATTATGTGATTTGGTAATCAGCTGTGTATCAAGACCAAATTGTGAAATGTCAGCAATTCTTGCTACAAAAGATGAAGGAACACTTTATTTCTTCAGTATGGCTACAAGCTTTACAAAAGCAGCATTAGGAGCTGAAGGTGTTG
>CAZCTI010000031.1:4664-16822 GCA_964501385.1 uncultured Clostridia bacterium | reverse complement strand
ATTGCGGCTGCATTGAAATACATGCAACAAAGCAAATATATTCACCTCATAAATCATTGGAGGAAAATCAAAAAGAACTTGATACGCATATAGAGGGTGAACTATGCCCTAAATGCAGGGAAAAAATCATAGAGGAAATGGGAGAACTGTTATTTTATATAGCTTCCATGTGCGAAGCATTGGATATAAGTTTAGCGGAAGTTTTGACAGAAAAATATAAACACTTGAAAACTTTGGGGTTATATAACCTGCTATAGCCTATTAAAATTAGCATTCTTTGCCCATTAACACAAATTAAATAAATATTCTCAAATAAAAAATGAGATTCTTCAGGCTACGCCTTCAGAATTACAAACATGTATTCTGGGGGGAAGAGCCCTCGGCATTGCTATGACTACACATAAGTGTCATTCTGAACGCATTGAAGAATCTCATTTTTGATGTCATTTATGGTTCTACTATCTCACCCGCATCAGATTCATCTAACTTTTCTGTCATACGTAATACGTCTTGTTCATTTGTATCTTTGAAAGGATTAATGCTTGCCGGTGTGGCTATAGTTGCTGATAATTTCTCATATAATTTTACAGATACCGCAGCAAATTCAGCTCTCGTTATAGGTTTTGTCAAATATGCTTTTTAAGAGAATCAGGTAATCATCCTTTCATTTAATTCGTATAGTCTTTTAAACTAATTTCTAATTTTTCTTCCGGAGTTGATACTAGTCCATCGTGAACTATTGCTCTGTAATTTTTTGGCTCTGTATCTCCTTCCGTATTGAATAACAATATAACTGAATCTTCATTTAACCCTAAGTCTTCTTTTATACTTGAAAATTCACTTCTCTCAAGTAGTAATGAAACTAAACCTAGTGTAACTGCCCCTGATTCACCTGAAATTATCCTTTCATCATTACCGATTGGATTTCCTAAAATCCTCATCCCTCTGGCAGCAACAAAATCAGGAGCAGCAAAATAATAGGATGCAAAATCTCTAAGTATTGGCCATGTTATACTACAGGGCTCACCGCAATTTAGACCTGCCATAATAGTGTCTTGTACACCCGAAACAATTCTTACATTACCATCATTAGCATATGCAGAATCATATATACAAGCTACGGTAGCTGCTTCCACTATTGATGTAATTGGGTAATTTTCTCCATATCTATTTACAAGATATCCCTGTACGCTACCTGCCATACAACCAACACCGGCTTGCAGGAAAACATGCGAAGGCGAACCATATCCATAGTTTTCCAATTGGTCGACAGCTTCTTTTACCATTGTCATATATCCCTGTGCTATCCATGTAGGCACTAATTCATAACCATCCCAGGAAGTATCTTGTACTAAATACCATCCATTTTCATTAGCCATATTTGCTGCATGACGAACTGTATCATCATAGCTTTGTTCTGTGATAATTACATCTGAAGTATAATTGCTTGCTTCTCTAATTGCGTGTACTCTAAATTCAGATGAACCTTTTGGCATATATACAATAGATTTACATCCCAATTGACTAGCTGCCCAAGCAATACCCTTTCCATGATTTCCATCAGTAGCAGTAACAAAAACCATTTCCTTTATCTTTTCTGCAAACTCAGGTTTTTTTAAACTATTAAAGCTAATAGAGCCTATATCTAATTTGAACTTTTCTGAAATTACATTACATAAAGCGTAAACCCCCCCAAGACATTTAAATGCATTTAATCCAAAACGCTTAGATTCATCTTTTACACAAATTTTCTTAACACCAAGTGTTTTTGCTAATGAGCTAAGATCTACCAGAGGAGTAGGTTTGTACTCTTTCATTGATTTATGCAAATTCATAACGGAATCTGCTATGCCGGTAGAAAGGAATTCAGGTCCTTTTAATTCCTGGTTTCTTTTCGTTTTTACAACTTTCAATTTTGTTTCCATTTTAACTAATCTCCATTTTATTTTTATAAAAAAATAATTAATATACTATTCAAAGTGATTTCATTTAGTTTTTAAATCATAGAGTTTGTAATCTTATTATATTAAAAATATTTTTCATTTTTAATACATAATTGATTTATAATAATATTTTGATAATAAAATCGTTTTATATTGAAAGTTTCTTCTTCTCCTATATTAAAATTAGTTTGATTACATTTCTTACACCAAAATTAAAATAAGAGAAGAACTATTATTATGTTCTTCCCGTAAAATCAATTAAACAAGTATTTTCATATAAAATTATTAACAAAAATTTATATATTAGTCTCTTTGGCAAAGTTCTATTAACACTCCAAATGTTGATTTAGGATGACAGAATGCTATTTTTGCTCCACCTGCACCGTAGCGGGGTTTTTCATCAATCATTCTAATTCCTTTTTCTTTCATTTCTGCAATTGCTTTTTCTATATCGTCAACTTTGTATGCTATATGCTGAACTCCTTCGCCATTTTTTGCAATATATCTTGCAATAGGACCATCTTCTTCTGTTGATTCCAATAATTCAACTTCTGTATCTCCTATAGGCAAAAAAGCTACCTTTACTTTTTGCTCTTCAACAGTTTCTGTTCCTGCTGATTTTAATCCAAGTATGTTTCCATAAAAATTAAGTGCTTCATCTAAATTTTTAACGGCAATACCAATGTGATCTATTTTATTTACCATGATTAATCTCCTTATACTTGTACATTTACAATTATTCAAGGGCGAAGCCCTTGTCATTGTTATGAATAAGCCGCGAAGTGGCGTGTCATTCTGAACCGAAGGTGAAGAATCTCAGAATTTAAAAAGATGAGATCCTTCGCTACGCTCAGGATGACATAACACTACTTATTTCAACGTTTTTAAAAACTCATCCCTAACATCGTAAACATTCTTATTTTTATTCAATATTTCAATAACTTCACCATCTAATTTGTTTTCGCTGTCTGTATGTGACATAACAATTTTTCTTAGCTCTGCCTCAATTAATTCAACAACTTCTAATTTTAAATTGTTTTTTCGTCTTTCTTCAAATTTTCCGCTTTCCTTAAGGTATTTCATATGCTCTTTTATTTCACCGACTAAGTTATCAATACCTTCATTTTTTACAGCTACAACCTTAACAACAGGAGGTCTTCTGTCCATATCCATCGTTAAATCAAGCATCATGTTTACTTCAGTTGCTGTGCGGTCAGCTCCAAACAAATCACTTTTATTAATGGCAAAAATATCGCCTATTTCCATTATACCTGCCTTTATAGACTGAATATCATCCCCAAGACCAGGTACCATTACCATTAAAATAGTATCTGCTATTTTTACTATATCTACTTCAGACTGTCCAACACCTACAGTTTCAATTATTATATAGTTATAGCCTGCTGCATCAAGTATTTTTAAAGCATTCTTGGTGTATTTTGATAATCCTCCCAAATAACCTCTTGTTCCCATACTTCGTATGAAAACATCGGGATTTAATGCAAGGTCCTGCATACGAATTCTATCTCCAAGTATTGAGCCGCCGGAATAAGGACTGGTAGGGTCTATTGCAATTACCCCAACCTTATTTCCTTCATTTATCAGTGCTTTTACTATTTTATCGGTAAGTGTACTTTTGCCGGCACCGGGTGGACCGGTAATTCCGATTATATGAGCGTTTCCCGTATATTGATGTATTTCTCTTATGATTGTTTCAGCTTTATCAGGTTCATTTTCTACTGCCGTTATAAGTTTGGCACATGCTCTTTTGTCACCTGTAAGCATTTTTTCAATCAATTGTGAATACGTCATTAAGTCACCATCCATTCTGTATTTGTCATCCTGAACAAAGCGAAGTATCTCAAAGTACGGGGACATTCCTCTTATTCCAAAGACTCCTTTTTAACAGAGGTATGTCCCACTTCCTTGATAACTTGAGATTCTCTGCCTTCGGTTTAAATGACACAAATCTATCTTTTCAAGTTGTTTTTAATATATTCAATCATTTGGGTTGTTGGTGTTCCCGGTGTGAATATTTCAGAAATTCCTGCATCTTTAAGACCTTGAATATCTTCACTTGGAATTACTCCCCCACCTACTATCAATACATCATCAACACCCTGCTCTTTTAACAACTCTGCAACTCTTGGAAACAAATGATTGTGTGCCCCTGATAATATACTCATTCCAACTACATCCACATCCTCCTGCACTGCAGCTGCAACAATTTGTTCAGGAGTTTGTCTGAGTCCTGTATAAATAACTTCCATACCTGCATCTCTAAGTGCTCTTGCTATAACTTTAGCACCTCTGTCATGTCCGTCAAGACCAGGCTTTGCAACTAAAACTCTTATTGGTCTGTTCATTTTTTCCTCCTATTAAAGCAATACTGCTTGCTCATATTCACCGAAAACTTCTCTCATAACACCGCAAATTTCTCCTAATGTAGCATATTCTCGCACTGCATCAAGTATAAACGGCATTACATTTTCAGTTCCTTCACAAGCTTTCTTAAGTGCCTGCAATTTTTCATTGACAACTTCATTGTTTCTTTTTTCTTTTGTATCATTTATTTTCTTTTTCTGCATTTCTCCAACTATGGGATCAACTCTTAAAAGACCTTTAGGGGCTTCTTCTTCTACTTGGTATTTATTTACTCCCACAACTATTCTATCTAATGATTCAATTTCCATTTGATATTGGTATGCTGCATCAGAAATTTCTTTTTGAATATATCCTAAGTCAATTGCTCTTGTTGCACCACCCAAGTCATCAATCTTTGAAATATATTCCATTGCTTTTTCTTCTATTTCTTTTGTTTTTGCTTCAATGAAATATGAACCTGCCAATGGGTCTATGGTGTTTGTTACTCCTGTTTCGCTTGCAATAATTTGCTGAGTTCTTAGAGCAATAGTAACAGAATCAGTTGTAGGAAGAGCAAGTGCTTCATCTCTTGAATTTGTATGTAGAGACTGAGTTCCTCCAAGTACTGCAGCCAATGCCTGCATTGCAACTCTTATAATATTATTGTCGGGTTGTTGAGCTGTAAGTGTGCATCCTGCTGTTTGAGTGTGGAATTTAAGCATCATGGACTTTTCATTTTTTGCTTTAAATCTTTCCTTCATAATTTTTGCCCAAAGTCTTCTTGCTGCTCTAAATTTAGCAACTTCTTCAAACAAATCATTGTGTGAGTTAAAGAAGAATGAAAGTCTTGGAGCAAATGTGTCAACATCAAGTCCTGCTTTTATGGCAGCATCAACATATGCAATACCGTCTGCCAATGTAAAGCCAACTTCCTGAGCTGCAGTAGAGCCTGCTTCTCTTATGTGATATCCTGAAATACTAATAGTATTCCATTTTGGAACTTCTTTTGAGCAATATTCAAATATGTTTGTAATAAGTCTCATAGATGGCTCAGTTGGGAATATATATGTTCCTCTTGCTATGTATTCTTTTAATATATCGTTTTGGATAGTTCCTCTTAATTTATCGGCAGAAACTCCCTGCTTTTCAGCAACTGCAATATACATTGCCAAAAGAACGGCTGCCGGAGCATTTATTGTCATAGAAGTACTTACTTTATCAAGGGGTATTCCATCAAACAATATTTCCATATCCTTTAATGAGTCAATTGCAACACCAACCTTACCAACCTCTCCCTGTGCCAATGAATGGTCAGAGTCATAACCTATTTGAGTTGGAAGGTCAAATGCTACAGATAATCCTGTGGAGCCTTGGTCAACTAAGTATTTATATCTTTCATTTGATTCTTCAGCAGTAGCAAACCCAGCATACATACGCATAGTCCATGGCTTTGTTCTATACATTGTAGGCTGATATCCTCTTGTGAAAGGATATTGTCCAGGATATCCTATTTCACTTTCATAATCGATATTTTCAACATCTTCAGGTGTATATAATCTGTTAACAATTGCACCGGATACGGATTTAAATTCCTTCTTGCTTTCAGGCGCCTTGTTTAACGATTTTGTTAAAACATTTTCTTCCCATTTTTCTCTAGTTTCTTTCATATGGGAAAGCTTTTCTTTCTCGAACATTTTAACCTCCATTTATTTTAAGTGCATACTTTATTATTTTAGAGACATTCTTCACACCCACATCTTTGTATTAAATGTATGTCCCTCATACTTACTTGTTACCCTTCCTTATATTAATATGAATTTGTTAATTTTGCAATATCTTAAGCATAAATGACTGTATTTATTTTCTTCTTGCAAATTCCCCCAAATACAAAATGAGACAGTAAGAAATGCTCGCAGTTTCATTCAAGGCATATCTACTGTCTTACTTCTTATTATTTTAGCAGCAGTGCTGACGCTATACCAAAATATACTGTCAATGTTAATGCATCAACAATTGTTGTGATTAAAGGTCCTGCCATTATGGCAGGGTCTAATTTAAGTTTCTTGGCGATTAAAGGAAGAGTTCCTCCTACTATTTTCGCTACCATAACAGTTGTTGCAACAGTCATTGATACTGTTAAAGCAACCATTAAACCTACTCTGTCGAAAAGCATATTTTTTACAAAATTAACTGTTGCTAAAGTTATGCCTACCAATAAGCTTATTCTGAATTCCTTCCATAAAACTTTCCAAATGTCTTTTAGCTCCACCTCTCCAGTTGCCAATCCACGAATTATTAATGTTGAAGATTGGCTTCCTGAGTTTCCGCCAGTATCCATAAGCATAGGAATGAATGCAGTAAGCACTACAACAGCACTGAGGACATCCTCAAACTTTGTAATAATGCCACCTGTAACTGTAGCGCCAATCATTAATATCATCAGCCAAGGAATTCTCTGTTTTGCTAATGTAATTACACTTGAATCCAAGTAGGCCTCGTCAGAAGGTACCATAGCAGCCATCCTTTGAAAGTCTTCTGTTGCTTCATCTTCCATTACATCCATTATATCATCAAATGTAATAATTCCCGTTAATCTTTGTTCCTTATCAACCACAGGCAATGCCATAAAACCATACTTTTTGAAAATACTTGCCACGGTCTCCTGGTCATCATGAGTTTCTACATATATAACATCTTCTAACATAATATCATTTATGCTTTGTTCAGGCTCAGAAACAACCAAATTTCTCAATGAAATAATACCTTCTAACGTTCTTTTATAATCTGTAACATAACAAGTATATATTGTTTCTTTACTTATTCCAATTTCTTTAATATGATTAAGTGCTTCCTTTACAGTCATATTCTTCTTTAGCTCAACATATTCAATTGTCATTAAGCTGCCGGCAGAATATGCAGGATATTTTAAGAATTGATTAATTAATACTCGTTCCTCCTGAGTTGAGTTAATCAAAATTTTATTAACAATATTAGCAGGCATCTCCTCAATTAAGTCTATCATGTCATCGAAAAATAATTCATCCAAAATAAACTTTAATTCTTTATCAGTAACTGCATTGATAATATCTGCTTGTCGTTCAGGTGAAATATAGGAAAAAACTTCTGCTGCAATATCCTTGGGAAGCATCCTAAAAACAAGCAATGTTGTTGATAAGTCCAAAGGTTCTAATATTTCTGAAATATCTACCTCATTCATTTCAGCAAGCTCTTTTTTTAACTGAATATACTTTTTTTGATCAATTAGTTCTAAAATATTCTTTTCTTCCATTTTTGCGTCCTCCTTTTGATTTTAGACTTGTTGTTCATAGCCTATTAAGGAAGACACAAAGATAAACATGGCTTCCTTAATAAAACTATTCTGTTTCTTGTTAAACTTTCAGGCAACGGATCAGAATCCACATTTATCACTCCTTACATTTTTTTAGAATTACATATAAAGTATTCTGTTCACAATTTACATTATATCATGATTTATTATAAATAAAATGAATATTTTTTATTAAAAAAAATAAATAAAAAAAGATGAGATCCTTCGCTTTCGCTCAGGATGACAATTCGCTAAAGTCCCTGATTGTCATTCTGAAGGTTTTAACCCGAAGAATCTCATAATATTTTTATTGCTTAGCTTATACTTCCTCCGTCAAAGAGAATTTCAAACTCTTTCCCGGATATTGTTTCTTTTTCAAGAAGTGCCTGGGCTACATTGTGCAGCTTTTCCATATTTTCGCTTAACAATTTTTCAGTTCTATGATATGCGGTATCAATGATTCTACGCATTTCAGCATCGATTTTTCCTGCCACTTCTTCACTGTAATTTCTTATTTTATTGAAATCTCTTCCTAAGAAAACTTCATCATCGCTGGTACCGTAGGACATTGGTCCTAATTCATCACTCATGCCGTAAGTTGTAACCATTGCCCTGGCAATTTTTGTTGCTCTTTCTATATCATTTGAAGCACCTGTTGAAATATCGTCAAGAGCTAATTTTTCAGCAACTCTTCCGCCTAATAATCTTACAATATATTCTTCCATATCTGCTTTCGAGCGGTAGGATTTGTCTTCCTCAGGAAGATACATCGTAAATCCTCCTGCTCCACCTCTTGGGATGATTGTAATCATGTGTACCGGGTCCTTGGTTGATGAAAGCTTTGCAACAACTGCGTGACCTGCCTCATGGTAAGCAGTGAGCTTCTTTTCATTATCGCTTATAACTTTACTTCTTTTTTCAGGTCCTGCAATTACCTTTGTAATTGCTTCTTCTATTGTATCCATTGAAATAACAGTTTGATTGTGCCTTGCAGTAAGTAAAGCTGCTTCATTCATTGCATTTTCCAAATCAGCAGGAGTAAATCCAGGAGTTCTTTTTGCAACTATTTCCAAATCCACATCCTGTGCAAGTGGTTTCTTTCTTACATGGATTTTTAATATTTCTTCCCTGGCTTTAACATCAGGAAGTCCTACATGAACTTGTCTGTCAAATCTTCCTGGTCTCATTAATGCAGGGTCTAAAATATCAGGTCTGTTAGTTGCTGCTATGATGATTATACCTTCATTGCCTGAGAATCCATCCATTTCAACCAATAACTGGTTCAATGTCTGCTCTCTTTCATCATTGCCGCCTCCAAGCCCCGCACCTCTTCTTCTACCTACAGCATCAATTTCATCTATAAATATAATGCACGGTGCATTTTTCTTTGCTTGTTCAAATAAATCTCTTACCCTTGAAGCTCCTACACCAACAAACATTTCAACAAAGTCCGAACCGCTTATGCTAAAAAACGGCACTCCTGCTTCTCCTGAAACAGATTTTGACAAATATGTTTTTCCTGTTCCTGGAGGTCCAACAAGCAGCACTCCCTTTGGTATACGTGCTCCAAGTCTTACAAACTTAGCAGGATTTTTTAAGAAATCCACTATTTCGCTAAGTTCTTCCTTTTCCTCATCAAGCCCTGCCACATCGGCAAATGTAATTTTTTTGTTAGGATCATCTTCCTTAACCATTTTAGCCCTGCTTTTGCCAAAGGACATTGCTTTGCCAGTTCCGCCACCTTGAGATTGTTTCATGAATACATACCACAATACTCCCAACAATACCAACATACCAACAGTTGGCAATGCTTGAATCCATATAGGTGTAGCAGGAACAGGCTCACCGATTAGTTCCAATTCCCCGCTTTCAACTCTTTCCGCCAAGTAATTGTCATAAAAATTACCTGAAAACAAAAACAAAGTTGGAACATAAGACGTAAATGAAGTATCATCCTTATAAACTCCTTTTACCTGGTTATCGGTAAAAGTAAGTGATTTAACATTATCATTCTTTATCTGAATTATAAGCTTGCTATAACTTATGCTTGCCACATCATTTGAAGGTTCAACCATACTTTGTACCAACAATATGATTACCACAAATATCAAAATGTACATAGCAATGCTTCTCATAAATCCTTTCAATTATTGCCTCCTCATTGTCTAAAAGACTACTATGATATAAATTGTAACATAAAAATAAATGCATTACAATTATTTAATTTAGAATAATTGCTTTATTATTGTTACTTTTTTTGCTGTTCGCACCCAATGGGCTTTCATCCTTAGCGTCAGCGAAAGATCTCATAGTACGGGGACATTCCCCTTCCCTCAAAGACTATCCCCGTAGTAGAGGTGTGTCCCCCTTCATTTCTGAGATTCTTGCCTGCGGCTCAAAACGACAAATGCTGACACCTATATTATACCTATTGATATACTTCTTCCTTCAATACTGCAATGTACGGGAGGTTTCTGTATTTTTCGGCATAATCCAAACCATATCCAACCACAAACTCATCAGGAACAACAAAGCCTGTATATTTAATTTCCAAATCTATGGTTCTTCTTTCTTTTTTATCAAGTATAGTGCATATTTCTACAGATGCAGGTCCTCTTGACTTCAAGTTTTCAATCATATATGCCAATGTAAGCCCTGAATCTATAATATCTTCAACAATCAATACGTGTTTACCTTCGATACTCATGTCTAAATCCTTAAGAATCCTTACTACTCCCGAAGATTTAGTATTTGCTCCATAGCTCGAAATTGCCATAAAATCTATGTCAAGGGGCAAATCAATTTTTCTTATTAAATCACTAGTAAATATTACGGCACCCTTTAATACACAAACTATCAATAAATCTTTACCCCTGTAATCCTCCGTAACTTTTGCTCCAAGTTCAGCTACCTTAGCTTGCAGTATTTTTTCTTCAATCAGTATTTTTTTAATGTCCTTATTCATCATTGCCTCCTATTGAAATTGTAAGAATTTTTTTGGTTGCAGCTGACACCTTGTACTTATCATTAATTCTATAGCCTTCAAGCCATAATATATTCTCATCATCTGCAATTATTAATTTTTTATTTCTTTCTTCTGCCGGAATTTTTAAGTCAATAAAAATATCTTTAATTTTTTTGTTTCCATTCATGCCGCAAGGTACCATAATATCCCCTGCTCTTCTGTTTCTTGCTGTTAAATTTCCTTTTATTACATCATAATCAATACTGATTATATTCTTGTTTTTAATATCTGCCTCAGAAATATCTGTAACAGTTAAAAACAAGCTTTTATTTATTTCATTTATATAGTTTGTTTCGTTTAAAACAATATTATATTCAAAGTCAGATGTTTTTTCAACTATTTTATTAATAATTAAATTATCATAGCTTATTTCAATTGTAAAGCCTTCTGTTAAATTGATTTTTTTGCCTGTTTTACCGGCTCTTATTAAATTAATGGCATAATCAATATGCTTCATTTCAATATTAACAGTATTGCCTTTTAATTCTTCAATTCCCCGTCTGATAATTCTTCCTGTTTCTCCGATATCTAAAGAGCCAAGTAATTTCATGTCTATAACAATTTTATTGTCGGTTTTTTCTTTAAGAACTTCTGCAAATTTTAACTCAATATATTTTTCAATAATTTTTTTATCTCTTTCCATTGCTTCTGACATTCTGTAAAGTGAATTTTGAATATTTGGGTTAAAGTTTTGCTCTAAGTATGGAATTAAATTAAGTCTTATTTTATTTCTGCCATAAATATCCTGGGCATTGGTAATATCAATACAATAGTCATAATTATTGTTATGGAGATAATTCATAATTTCGGTCCGTGAAACATTAAGCATTGGTCTTATTAAATTGTTCTTTATAAATGACATAGCGCTTAAACCATCAATTCCAGTACCTCGAATAATTCTTTGCAAAACTGTTTCAGCTTGGTCGTTAAGATTATGGGCAACAGCAATTTTGCCCCCTCCAACTTCATTTAAATTTTCCTCAAAAAAATTATACCTTAAAATTCTTCCTGCTTCTTCTTCAGTAACTTTTAATTCTTTTGCATATTCTGTAGCATTTTTACGCTTGACAAAAAGCTTAATACCATAATTTTCGCAAAGTTTTCTTACAAACTCTTCGTCATGCATGGCATCTTTGCCCCTGTACATGTGGTTTATATGAGAAGCATACAAATTAAAGGTTAAACTATCCCTTAATTTTCTTAAATTGTGAAATAGAAAAACAGAATCAGGTCCGCCGGATAAAGCAATCAGAACATTGTCGCCGGGATTAATTAAATTTTTCTCTAAAATATTACTTTTAATCAAATTATACATATTTTTCCTCATTTGCATATATAGAATAAATTATACCACAAAAAATAAGTTTTAATAATATTTTTTGAAAAAACCGAAAAATAATTAAAAGCCACGGGAATCTTTCTTCCTGTGGCTTTTTGTCATCCTGAGCGTAGCGAAGAATGCGTTCAGAATGACGAGGGCTGAGCCCTCAATAACATG
>CAZCTI010000031.1:0-4564 GCA_964501385.1 uncultured Clostridia bacterium | reverse complement strand
TATTATTTCATTGCTAAATAATCTTCCATCCCAATGTAATATACATTTGGTTCTAAATTCTCTTCCGGTAACAATACTTGGTATTTGTTATCTTTTATCAGCTTTGACACTATACTTTCCGGATCATTTAAATCTCCGAAAAATCTTGCTTGAGTTGTACAAGTGCTTACACATACCGGCAACATTCCGTTTTCCAAACGATGTGCACAAAAATCACATTTGTCAGCTTTTCTGTCTTCCTCATTTTTAACTCTTGCACCATAAGGACATGCAACAACACATGCAAAACATCCTATGCATTTTTCTTTATCGATAAAAACTATGCCCTCTTCATTCTTGCCTGTAGCACCTACAGGACATACATCAACGCATGGTGTAGTTTCACAATGATTGCAAAGGTGCGGAACTTTTAACACATGCACGTTTGGGTATTTGCCTACTTCTTCATCAGTTACCCAGCATCTGTTTTCTTCTGTTTTAACTTCATTTTCTATACGACATGATGCAGTGCAAGCATGACATGAAATACACTTGCTTACATCAATTACCATTGCCCATTTTGCTTTACCGCTCAATTATTTCACCTCTTTCTCTCAAACTTAAATCCCAATTAATAAAATCTTCTGTTGCAACAGAAAGGTTACTATAATATCCCTTTGATTTATCTAAAGAAATTTCACTGTATTTCTGAACGAAATTTTTCAAGTGATCATTCAAAAAATGTGTTTGAAGCTTATACCAATTTATATTTTCTTCAGATTCTTCTTCCTGCTCATTTAAAAATGCCATAAATGCCAATTCAAACCCAAGGTGATCTATTTTAATACCCCTTAGTTCTTCACTTACATTTAATTTATTTGGAGCAAAGCCAACTGTTTTGTAAGCTAATTCCACATTGTACAAAGTAGCACCCGGTGATTTGTTATAATCCCATCCGCCCTTGTTTTTTCTGCTTACCTTTTGAGATTTCTTAGCACCAATTATTGACGATTCATATGGCGGTATATAATTAGCAGAAATCTGAGTAAATATATGGTCATAAAATTCAAGTTTAATTTGCTCTATAAAATCGGCATTTTCATTTATCTTCTGCAGTCTTTCCTTTGCTTCTTCAATTAAATTATCGAAATTTACTTCAGGAAATATTTCCTTTGCATTTAACAACATGTCATATTCTAATTTAATTTTTTCTAAGGTAGGTGTTTGAAGATAAAATGATGCCAGCAATTGGTACATTACACTTCTTTCCTTGGATGTTATCAAATATTCAGTCATAGTAAACCTCCTTTAATTTATACCGGCACAACCTTTAATCTTAAACCGTTTCTATATGGACTTCCTGAAGTCATTTCAGATACTCCTACAATACCTTCAACGGTATGGTCTAACAATGCTAATTGATTAGTAGCAGTACCTTCTGCTCTTACAGGGTCTCCTGCAACGGTTTTGCCGTCTATCTCAGCATCCTTGCTTAAATATTCCCATTTACCGTATCCAAAGTGAACTCCCAAAGTTCCTCTTGCTACACCTTCTCTTACCCTTAAGATACCCTTTGCTTTCGCAACGCCGCTGTCGATATATACTTCCTGTCCATCCTTAAGACCTTGGTCGTTAGCATCTAAGCTGTTAATTTCAATGTAGTTTGTTCTTCCTAAATTTTGCAATGTTGGTGAGTTGCTCATCATTGACAAACCTCTTAATTTAGGCTTAGCTGAACAAAGTCTGAAAGGATATTCACTTTCAGGATATAAATCATCTATCAATTCTTCGTTAGCAAATTTTTCAGGAATCCATACAGGTGCACCCTCATTATATTCTCCTGTAAAGCTGTTTCTGCTAAGAGCATTCTTTTCTGAATAGATGTTGATTCTTCCTTTTTGTTTATAAATCAATTCATCTCCATTGTAAGAAGATTCCGGTACATCAGGTTCAAATTTACCGCCCTTAGCCATAACACTAAGAACCTTGTTAAGTTCTTCAGGTTTAACTGCTTTAGCCCAATCCTCAGGAATATTATCAAGACCTGTTAGTTTTTTATCTAATTCAGTTATATCTTCTACTTCATATATATCATAAGCAGTATTAGCTATAGCTTTCATCCAGTATTCAGCTCTTGTGTTTATAGACCATGTATTGCCTTCTGCATCTTTCACAGCATTGTCTCCGAATCCGGGCATTCCTATTCTCTTAGCTATTTCAATCATGTATGTTTCCATACAAATATGCTGATTGTTTTCTACAGTCTGTGTTGGAGGTTCAACAACCGGCCATCTTACTCCGGTAATTCTTGTTGTATGGTTTCCTCTTGCTCCCAATACAGCCCAATGCTCATAGAAGTTTGAGTCAGGAATCAAATAGTCAGCCAATGCACTTGTTTCTCCAACGACCGTATCGATACCGATATATAAAGGAACATTTGATGTTTTCTTTAATTCAGAAATAACTGTATCGTTATAAGTTGAAGGTCCTCCGTAAATTGGATTTCCATTACAACAAACTAATATTTTACATTGATAAGGATATTTGTTTGCTGCTGAGAAGAGAGCATGTCCGTCAAGGTTAAATCCGTTTGGATACCAAGGCATTTTTGATGGGTATGGATTTAATCCTTTTTTAACCTTTTCTTTGTATTCTGTAGTATCTTCATATTTAAATGCTTCTCTGCTTATTCTTGGTCCTTTTAATCCTGGTGCTCCTTCAATTGTAGCAAGGGTATATCTTGGACCATCAGCATGGGATTTGTATCCGGCTCCCCCTGCAACCATTCCGCCCTTCATATTGTAAGCACCCATAAGTGCAGGCAATATAAACAATCCTACGGCAAATGGGAATCCGTTAAGAGTAACCGTACCGGCAACACTGTCAACTCCAACCTTATGTCCGTGTGAAGTGAATTCTTTTGCTACTTCAATGATTTGCTCTTCAGGAACATTGCATGTTTCACTGTATTCTTTAATAGTATACTTAAATGCATTATTTCTTAATACACTTAATGCAGTCATTACTTTTATTCCCTTTACATCCCCATCAAAGAATAAATCAGCTGCTTTAACTTCTGTGTCTATTTTTGGCTCTTTTGTTTCTTTATCTATTACTATGAAAGTGTCTCCTTCTAAACCAATATCAGTAGGTCTTAGGAACTTTCTGTAATTAGGATGTTGTTCATCTACAATAACTAAGTTTGTAGCATTAGTAACACTTCTGTAGCCTATGGCTTCAGCAGCTTCTTGAGTTGGGCATTCTAAGAATTCAGCATTGTATTTTTCATTTTCGAATATCCATCTCATCATTGCCAATGTAAATGCGCCGTCTGTTGCGGGTTTAATTGGAACCCACTTTGTTGAACCGGGAATATCAGTTCCTCCCTGCATTACAGGGTCAACCACAAATAATTTTAAACCGTTTGTTTTTGCAAATTTTACTGTTTTCCTTGCCAAACCTTGATATCCCATACCGCTGTGTCCGGGATATGTACCTTGATATAAAGCAAATTCAGCTTCTTGGTGGTCTGGTCTGCTTGTACCTAATCCGAAAGCCTGCCACGCAGGCACCCAAGCACCGCCTCATGTGCCGGAGTGTACATATGAGTTTGGTGAGCCAAAGCTTGTATTTACAAATCTGTTTGTAAATTCTCTTCTTCCATAGGAACCACCATAAAACCATACTAAACCGTTAGCTTTAGGTCCCATTTCAGGTGCATCCGGGTTTACCGGAGTTTCATGATCGAAAACCTGTCTAAACCCTTCAATATGAGTATCATCACCTAATTCTTTGAATATTTGCCCACCTTCAATTGTTTCTTCCAACAATTGTTCCCAGCTTATTGGTCTCCATTTTCCGCTTCCTCTTTCACCGGCTCTTTTTAACGGAGTAGTAATTCTTAAAGGATCTTCGATTATTTCAAATCCTGAATTACCTTTTGCACATACAGTAGCTCTGTGTGTATGCCCTATGCCTCCATAAAGACCAAATGATTGGTATGATTCTTCAACGGATTTACCATAGTCCAATGCCGGCTCCGCATTTACAGGATGGTACGGATTACCTGTTACTCCAATTACCTTTCCTGTTTTTTTGTTAATTTTTACTCTATTTCCGCAGTTATTGTAACAAGACATACAAACACTGTGACGAATCATTACATCATCGTTAACAGTAACATTGCCTGTTGTTTTGTCTACTGCAGCTTCAACCAATTTATTTGCATTTCCTTTGTATACGGGAAACTCTTCAACCGGTTGCTCAACTTCATTTACAACAGGCTTTTCTTTACAACCTGTTAATCCAAGTCCTAAAGCAGCAGCACTTGCCGTAAAAGCTGATAGTTTTAAAAACGCCCTTCTTTTCAATTGTTTCACCTCTCCTATTGTTTTTTTAAGGCCGTTATTTTCAATGCAAAACCTATGCCAAGTTGATAATTAAAAAACGAACAATATGGTATAATGCTTAATTTTTAACGATATATTTTTCTTATACTCAATATAACTTTAATAAATTAATTTTATAAATAATAAAAAAAGTGCCAAGTTGACAATTTATATTGTCAATTTGGCACTTTTTAGAC
>CAZCTI010000030.1:0-16823 GCA_964501385.1 uncultured Clostridia bacterium | reverse complement strand
ATGATAAACCACTTGTATATTTTACTTCAACTCCGATAACAACATCATCAAATTCTAAATAAGCATCCAATTCACCTTCTTTGTCATATAGCCAGAACTGAATGTTATTGCTCCATTCGATAATGTTAATATTTTTAATTGTATCAGAAATAGATGCTGGAAAAACTGAATTTTGGATAATTGGCTTTAATCCTATTTCTAATGGCATATATCTCAGTGTTCCAAAAATGTTGCCGGTCAGGTTGTCCTCAAGTCTATCGTTAAGATTACTTCCGGTTTTACTAATTTTTCCACAAATTTCTGCAATCATCATATCACCTTCAATTTCATATTTATTATTTACGGTAAACTAAATTCTTGAATTATCATTTTTTTCTTTATTAAGATACAGTTATATTGCAAGGTAAAAAATAATTTTATAAAATTCATCTTTGTATTCAACAAACCTCTGCCTTTTTATTATTCTAACTGCCCCGTCAAATCCAACCACCCCTCATAAATCATAACCATTGCCAATGTATCCAATTCGCAATATTTCAGCAACGCTTGTTTTATTTCCTGCTTTTCAAAATCAGACATATTTTCATACTGCAGTCGTGCATAAGCAGTAAGTGCAGCTCCGCCATCTCTTATTTCATCACTTTCACTTAGAAGTTCATAATCCTTGTCGGATATATCCGCAAACATTCTTGGAAGCAGCTTATATGGGTCTACAACTCTGCCGTTTTCGTATTCAATCCACTTCCAGTCTTTATAATTTAAACTTTTCAATCCTTGATCTGAGCCATATATAGGATTGCTATATTTTTGCTGAAGGTATTTTGAACAATTTAATATGGCAGGTAGAACGTATTTTATTGAATTTGAACCCTTGGTTGCAGGATCATAAAAGTATCTTTTTACCAATACCAATAAATCTATCATATTTCTTTTGCCGCAAATTGTAATTTTGTCTTCTTTATATTCTGTTATTGACCTTATAAACTTACATAGCTCGTCCCTATCCGGGATATTATCTTTGTCATTTATTAGTTGCTTATAAATTTCATTTAAAAACGAATTTTCATGAGCTGAATATTTAAATATACTACCTTCGTCATTGTCTAATTCATTTTTTAAGTTTCTTACAAAATCATAATTAGGAAATCCCTCAGTATTTAAATATTGACCGTGGTGCTCAATTCTTCCATCTTTATATACTATATGATGTGAGAATTGAAATGCAATTCCTTCGTATGGGTGCCTACCATTATTAAATGGGATAGCAACCCTCGTTGTTTCAAAATCTATGAAATGCAAAGGATATTGCCATGATTTCATTTCATTTATTAAATTATCTGTATCAATCCAATATGAATTATCATTTCTTTGAACTTTATCTATTTGCATCCATTGACGTTGTTTGCTTGACAAACCTGATTTACCGTCAGTTTCTGGAGAAATATCATCTACACATATATCAGACAATTTTATCTTGCCGCTTTGAATAAACTTATCTTTGCCTCTATGGTTCCATATTTCTAAAACAGTAGGCACAGATAAATCCTTATCAGTCCAATTTAAAGCCTCTTTCCAGCATTCATTAAACCCGCTTTTTAAGCCGTTTTTTAGCTCCTGTTCTGTAGCTTTAAACTCACATTTACCGCATAATGAAGATATGATTGGGGGTTCTTTTTTATTGTCAAAATATAATTTGCTTAATCTGTTTACATATTCTTCAAAGCTGTAAATATCACTAATATTCTCGTCATATATTTTTTTGCAGATATCATCCACATTTATTTTGCATATTAATTTATTTGTTAAATCGTCCTTGGTTATGTCATCAGCAATTGCTTGTTTTCTTCCATATTCATTTTTTATAATTTTAAATTTTTGATTTAGTCCATCTGTTGGACATAGGGAATTTTTATCAGCCAACATAAGATATGCTGAAACTGAATATTCAGGAAATGCATGAGATACTACATATTTTTGAAAAGCGGTATCATACAAGTAAGGACTCCAATCTGAGTCTAATTTATTTCTTTTATTAATAAAACTGTCTTTATTCTTATCAAAAGATTTTGCTTTGACTTCTATTAAATCAATGTGTTTGCCTTTTTTGACAAAAATATCCGCCCTGATAAATAAATTATTAAATCGAATAGCAGCTTCGAAGATTGTTACATTATCTCTATTAAGAAGCTGGTTTGTTAAGTTTAATGCCTCATCATAAGCTAATGTGTCAATTTCTACACCTCCGGGAAAGTAACATTTGGCAAGCTCGCCAACTTGAAAGCCTCCTTCAGCTAATGCATTTAAAAATGGATCTTCTAAATTTTGATTTGCATATTCACTTTTATCACAATAATATAGTTTTGTCGGGCACTCTAATGCTAACTTAAATCTCGATTTTGTTAGATACCTTGGTTTCATTAGTAGCTCCTGTTTGTGCAACGTTTTCTTAATTCAATTATACTACGAAATATTGCTATTTTCAACAAAGATTGAATTAATGATAATATGTTAATGCCTCCATAGTTCATATAATTCCAAACATCATAAATCCAATTATGTTTATCGATATATTTGCAGCCATATGTACAATCCATGAGTTGTATATATTGTCATACATATCATTCAACAGGTTGAAGAATATGCCCGTTACAAATAACCCCGCAATAAATATTATATAAATAATTGGATTAAACCAGTTTGCCAAAATGGATACATGGTAAATAGAAAATGCAAGTGCACTTATTATATATGAATATTTTTTTGATGAGTATTTTTTTAGTGTTAAAAAACTAAAGCCTCTGAAAAACAATTCCTCAAGGAATGAATTAAAAAAGGATATGTAAAGTGAAACAAAAATAAAATTATCTTTACTTATCCCTAAATTATTTTCAAGAACTGCTGATATGTTGTTTAAATCTATAAAACCTTTTAATACAAAATACCCCGCTTGCACAAAAATAAAGACTCCAAATCCTAATGCTAAGGCAAACTTTATTTGCTCTTTATTTTTAAGTGTTAAATATTCTATAAATCTTATTTCATTATCAAAAATACAATATATTAGCGGAAGTCCTGCAAATATTACTAATTTATATATTGATTTAATAATATAAACAGGATTTATATAAAATTCAATAAGATACATTGAAATACAAGCAATAATTATAATTCCTGTTATTGATATTTTTCGAATATTGTTGTTCATTTTTGTTCACCTATCTCTGCAAGCAACTATAATATGTTTTTACAATTAGGGCATTTTGCAATTATATTGTTTTTATTTATTGGGACACGAACTTTTTTATGACAAGACGCACATTCTACTACTCTATGATCTACAAGACTTAATATCTTGTCTTTATCTAATCCTATCACTACATCATCACCAATTAAAAATGTTGGTACTCCTGTTGCTTTTCTTTTTAACATTTCAGTTCTTGCTTCCTTATCTACGTTTATGTTTTTTTCAACATAATGAATCTTATTTTGTGAAAGAAACTCCTTCGCTGTTTTGCAATGTGGTCATGTACTAGTTGTAAATACGATTACATTCTTCATATTATTTTCTCCTATTTTTTTGCAATATGTTTAAATTTTATATTACTTACTCTCCCGGTATAATTTTATAATTAGTGATCTGATTTAAGTCCTGCTCCGCACATTGGAATTAAGCAATCGGATGTTTTCCCATTTAATTCACAATATTTCAAATATGCTGCATAGGTTGCTGCTGTTGTATGTTCACAATAAACACCTTTTGCAGCAAGGGATTTCCTTGCTTCCATAATTCGGTTTTCAGGAGCTGTAATCACTTTAATATTATATTTGTAAATATATTCTAAAATTTCCTCGCCCCTCATTGGTACCCCAATAGCAATTCCCTCAGCCATTGTTGGTTTAGGTGTTACTTTTACCGGAAGCTTTTCATTTGCAATAACTGCTTTTGCAAAGGGATCGCAATATTCGCTTTGAACAGCTATAATATTCGGCATTTTATCAATGACACTGCTCTTTAAGAGTTCTTCCAATGCTTTTACAATACCAATGAACAAGGTGCCGTTGCCAAGGGGAACAAAAATGTTTTCAGGAATTCTTTTAAGCTGCTCATAAACTTCATAAATATATGTTTTCGTTCCTTCATAGAAAAAAGGATTATATACATGATTAGCGTAATATTTACCTTCTTTATCAACTTTTGCCCGGCAAACATCTGCACAGTTATCTCTGCTGCCTAAAACTACATTTACCTTTGCATTGTGAGATTTAATCATGTCTATCTTTTTTGGTGATGTTCCTTCCGGAACAAAAATTTCACATTCAATATTAGCCCTTCCGCAGTAAGCTGCCACACTGTTTCCTGCATTGCCGCTGCTGTCCTGGACAACAGAATCAACACCGATAGCTTTGCAGTGAGCTATTAGTACTGCGGCACCTCTGTCTTTAAAAGATAATGTAGGCATGAAATAATCCATCTTAAGCAGTACATCTTCATTAAACTTTATAACAGGAGTCATACCTTCACCAAGACTTATTTCACGCCAATGGTCTCCTTCCAATGGCATGAAAGCACGATAGCGAAAAATGCTCCAAGTACTATTATCTACTAATGACAAATCAAACATTGGAGGCTTAAAATGCAATTTCCAAAGGCCACCGCAATCACACTTTGCCTTTCTTGTGGATACTTCGATTTTTACACCGCATCTTGAACAAATATATTTCATTTTATCCTCCGATTATAGATGAAACCCTTTTGTGTTGGTAATTTTCTTTGATATCCTTTTACAATATTATAATAGATATATAATTTAATATCAATTCAAACTTAGTAACACTTATGGTGTACTGCGAGTTTTAAGTGATGCTGTTTAAAATAAGTTTCTAAATCGAAAAATTGCATATCAGCTAAATTCCATGTACAACATAAATAATTGCTCAAAAGGAACATACTGATCAGGCTGTCAGTGACTTTTTAGCAAACTATAAATTTGTAAATATTTACAAATTACCTAAATAATAGTATACTATAATTAACACAGTAATACAAAAATAATATCCAAACAGGTGATTAAAATGGAAAAAAATGATCATAATCTATTGGAATATATGGCTACGATTATTGTTGACAGAAGGAATTTATTGTTTTTATTTTATTTCATTGTGATTATTTTCTGCATTTTTTCAATGAGATGGGTTAATGTGGAAAACGATATTATTTATTATTTGCCTGAAGAAAGCAACACCCGTAAGGGTATAGATATTTTAGAAGAAGAATTCATTACTTTTGGTATGGCAAACGTTATGATTTCAAATATTTCATATATGCATGCAAAAGAAATTGCCGGTAAAATTAAAGATATTGACGGAGTAAGCTCTGTAATGTTTGAAAATACTAAGGATTATTTTAAAAACACCTCCGCTCTAATAATCATTACATTTAACGGGGCGGAAGATGATAAAATTACCCTGAATGCAATGGATGAAATCCGTGAAATGGTATCATTATATGATGTTTCTATTTCCACTGAAGTAGGAATTGACCAAGCTGAACAACTAACAAAGGATATGACAATAGTGGGTATACTTGCCTCTATCGTTGTATTAATTGTTCTTTTATTTACTTCTAAATCCTATGCAGAAATTCCTGTCCTGCTTATTACATTTGGAGCTGCGGCTCTTCTTAATATTGGAACTAATTTTATGTTTAAGAAAATTTCCTTTATCTCTAATTCCGTAGCTGTAGTACTTCAATTAGCTTTGGCTATAGATTATGCTATCATTCTTTGCCATAGGTTTAGCGAAGAGTACGAGAATCTCCCCGCAAGAGAAGCTTCCATAACAGCGTTGAAAAAGGCTATCCCTGAAATATCATCAAGCAGCTTAACTACCATTGCCGGTTTAGGGGCTATGGCTTTTATTGAGTTTGGAATTGGTAAAGATTTAGCAGCAGTAATGATTAAGGCAATTTTACTGAGCATGGTTTCCGTTTTTACTTTAATGCCGGGATTACTGGTGGTTTTTAGCAATTTAATTCAAAAAACAAGACATAAATCTTTTATCCCCTCAGTTTCGGTACTTGGACGTTTTTCCATTAAAACAAGATATATTATGCCACCTATTTTTGTGTTGCTTCTAATAACATCATTTATATTATCAATGAATTGTCCTTTTATTTTCAGTATGAGCGATATACGGGCACATAGGCATACTGAAACACAAATAGCAAAAGACCGTATTCGTGAAAATTTTGGAAGACGCAATATGGTTGCATTAATGGTGCCATCCGGCAATTATGATTCAGAAAAGAAACTTTTATCTAATCTTAAGAATTATGAAGAGGTGGATATTGTTATCGGCATAGCCAATACAGAGGCCATCGGAGATTATATGCTAAGTGATTCATTAACCCCAAGACAATTTTCCGAGCTTATTAATTTAGATTATGAACAAGCTCAGCTTCTTTACTCTGCTTATGCTATTGAAGATGAGGATTATGCAAAGGTAGTAAGCGGCGTTAATAATTATGGCATTCCCCTTATAGATATGATTCAATTTTTGTATAAGCAGGTAAAAGAAGGCTATGTTACATTAGATGATGAATTAATGAAGGATTTAGAAATGTTTAACGAGCAGTTAAAAAGTGCCAGAAGCCAATTGGAAAGCCATAATTACAGCCGAATGTTAATATATCTTAACCTCCCTGAGGAAGGCGAAAAAACATTTGATTTCTTATCCACAATTTATAAGGAAACTTATAAATACTACAATGAAGATTCCGTCTTTATATTAGGTGAATCTACAAATTCATGGGACTTATCTTTAACTTTTGACAAAGATAATCTCATAATAAGTATTTTATCAGTATTGTTTGTGGTTATTATTCTAACATTTACATTTCAATCTGCAGGGCTTCCATTTTTACTTATATCGGTAATTCAGGCAAGTATTTGGATAAATTTTTCTATTCCATATATAAAAGGACAAGGAATTTATTTCTTAGGTTTTTTGGTTGTTTCTGCCATACAAATGGGTGCCAATATTGATTATGCTATAGTTATGACAAGCCGTTATTTAAGTCTTAAAAAAGAATTGGCACCGGGTCAGGCAGTTATTATGGCACTGAATCAAGGTTTTCCAACCATAATAACATCCGGAACGATTTTAGCTGTTGCAGGAATTTTAATTGGATGGATTTCTACGGACGGAGCTACGTCTGTATTAGGCTCTTACTTAGGATATGGTACTATCATCTCCATGATACTCGTAATATTTGTGCTTCCTCAGCTTCTTTATTTAGGAGATATCATTATTGACAGAACTTCATTTAAACTTAAAACTCATGCCCCCCTGTATCAGTCAAAAGGAAAGGTTCATATAAGCGGCAAGTTGAAGGGATATGTGGAAGGTGAAATTGATGCTGTTGTAGAGGGTACAATTACAGGTGAAATACACGCAATGCTGTACACAAAAAATGCCCCTAAAGAAATTGAAGAAACAGAAGAAAAATCGGAGGCTGTCTATGAAAAAAACTAATTTTATATTAGCAATAGTTGTAATTTCTTTAATATTATCTGCAAATATTGTATTAGGATTACCTATGGAACTGTCTCCAAGGACAATATATATTGAAAGTGCCGAAGATTTATATAATCTATCCCGAAATTGCTCCTATGATTATTATTCCAAAGGTTTAAATGTTGTATTGCAAAAAGATATTGACATAAAAGATAACATGTTTGTTCCTATTCCAATATTCTCCGGAACATTTGAAGGAAATGGGCATGCAATAAAAGGGCTATCAGTCAAAGTTGAAGGTTCAAACCAAGGGCTATTTAGATACCTTCAAAAGGACGGAATTATAAAAAACCTAAAGGTTGAAGGTGTTATTGCACCCAATGGGGAAAAAAGTAATATTGGTGCAATTGTGGGCAGAAATAACGGCCTTATAGAAAATTGCAGTTTTTCAGGATATATTAAAGGCAAAGATACCGTAGGTGGTCTTGTTGGGTGGAACGGTACCTCAGGTATTATCATTGAATCTTCTTCAAACGGCAAAATTTACGGTGAAAGAAAAGTAGGAGGCATCGCAGGATATAATGCCGGAACAATTCTTCGCTGCACAAATGAGTCCGGAATAAACACAACAGTGATAGAACCTAAGATAAGTTTTGATGATATTGATATAGTTAATATGGATATAGAAAAATTATCAAAACTTTCTCCGAATGTTACAGATATAGGAGGTATTTCAGGAGTAAATACAGGTATTGTACAAAATTCTCAAAATAATGGTATCATTGGTTACCCCCATGTAGGTTACAATGTTGGGGGTATTGCCGGAAGGCAAAACGGCTACATTGCTAAATGTTTAAATAACGGCACTATCTATGGCCGCAAAGAAGTTGGTGGTATAATAGGGCAAATGGAACCTCATATTTCTATTATAACATCTCCTTCAAAACTAAACAAACTTCATAATGAGTTAAATACTTTGCAAAGCCTTATTACAAAAATGATTAATGACACAACATTAACTTCCAATGAAATGACGCAAAAGCTTTCTTCTGTGCAGCAAGAAATCGACAGCGGTAAAACTCATGCTAAAAATCTTTTTGACCTTACAGAAAAGTTTATAAATAAAGACATTAAGGAAATTAACACAATCAGTGTGACGGCTGTAGAAGCTATTGATAAAATAATACCAATAACAGAGGCTCTTTCAGATGCTGCAGAAATTATGGAAGAATCCATATCCCCCATACAAAAATCTTTGAACTATCTTATAAAAGCTATGGATGAAATATCCGAGTTAAGTGAGGAATATGATGAGTTATCCTCCACTATTAATTTTTCAATTAATAAAATTAAAGAAGCACAAAATAATATTAAAGAAAGCAATTCAAATATCAAAGAAGCTTTAAAACTCCTTAAGGAAGGAAAAATAGAGGGAGCGTTGGATTTATTAAAATCCTCCTATGAAAATCTTAAAAAGGCTAAGGAAAATATTGTTTTGGCATTTAATAACTTAAAAAATATAGAGGGCATCATGGCGGAAATGATGGAATCCATGGGTTCGATGAGCAATAATATGAACAATGCTCTAAAATATATGTCAAATGCAATAAAAATTTTAAAAAAAGCTACTGATGATATTAATGATATATTTGATGGTGTTAATGATTTATTGACATATTTAGCTAATACACCTCCACTTAAATTTGTAACTACGGATGAAGAGTATCAAAAAACAAAAGAAGAACTTTTTGATTCAATGACCGATATGTCAAATTCTTTATCTGAATTTATCAAAACAATAAATGTTCAAGGTATGATTATGATGAATGATATGCAAATGGTCAGTGACCAACTTTTTCTTGTGCTGGATTTAACATTTAATTTAGTTGACGATTTGGTCAACGGTGAGATAAATGTAGAAAATATGGTTGATGATGTATCTCGAAAAGATACAGATAAAAACACTGAAGGAAAAGTATCTAACTGCAAAAATTTAGGAAATATTGAAGGTGATATTAACGTGGGCGGTATAGCAGGAGCAATGTCAATTGAAATAAAATATGACCCTGAGGAAGATTCTTCCGTTATAAACAACAGGTCTATCAATGTTGTATTCCAAACCAGTGCCGTCATTCAGAACTGTGAAAACAACGGTAAGATAATTGCAAAGAAAAATAATGTTGGAGGTATTACAGGCAACATGGACTTAGGATTTATAAAAGACTGTGTAGCACAAAACTTTGTTGAAAGCACTGAAGGAAATTATGTAGGCGGCATCGCCGGCAATTCCAATAGTCCCATTGTCCATAGCTATGCAAAATGCACCCTAAATGGAGGTAATTATGTAGGTGGTATTGCAGGATTCGGAACTGAAATTAAACAATGCTATTCATTAGTTAAAATTAATCGTTTTAAGGCTTGCGTAGGTGCCATTGCAGGAGATATTGACAAAAACAATATCATTGAAGGTAATTATTTTGTAAGCGATATTTTGGCAGGTATTGACGGAATAAGTTACAAAGATAAGGCGGAGCCTATAACTTATAATGAATTACTTTCAATAGAAAACCTTCCATTAATATTTAAAGGGTTTCAATTGACTTTCCTAATAGATGGACGAGTTATTGATACATTAGATTTCAGTTACGGTGACTTTATATCTAAATCAAGTTTCCCTAATATTCCAAAAAAGGATGGATATTATGGAACCTGGGAAGAATTTAATGAAGAAAATATAACATATGACAATATAATTGATGCAAAATACACCCCATACCTAACTGTACTTGAGAGTATGCAAAAAAGAAATGAAGCTTTGTCAATTGTTTTAGTGGAAGGTAATTTTACAAATGAAGATTGTATAACACTGTCTCAAAATGATAATCCTTCTATAATTGGAAATAATGAAACAACTTTAGAACAGTGGAACATAATTATTCCTAACGACGGAAACACGTCACATATAATTAGATATCTTCCCCCTGAAGGAAAAAGAAACATAGGTGTATATATTGCAAAAAATGGTGAATGGGTTAAAGTTAACAGTCAATGGGATGGTAAGTATCTATTGTTTGAAACTCATATCAATCCTGTTACATTCTGTATAGCAGACAAGGGTGTTTCTTATGGAAAATATATAGCCTTAGCATGGTTAATGCTTTTTACCTTAAAATGTTGCACTTACTTTATTCATTCACCTAATATCAGCTGTTCTTACAAAAAGAAAAGCTGATAATGGGCATTGCATTAAATTTGATTCAGATACCATCGTTTTTTTATTCGTAACCCCTGACTTAATTTTGCGTGTAATGACATTTGAAGAATACTATTTAATAAGGGGACAGTCATATTATCTAAACTGTACCCTTTTTCAGGCGAATTTTTGTCTGTATCCACATTTTCTGCAAAGTTCCTCTACCGCTTCTCTTCTTGAAAAACCATCAATAATATTATTTACTCTTTTACTTTCAATAATTTCAGAAAAAGGTGTTATATTTATATTTCCTAAATTTATAATTCCATTACCATCAAGGCAGCAAGGCACTACAGTTCCGTCTACCAATATTGCAGCCTGATTCCGAAGACCATAACAAAAGCTTTTTCCATCATCCTCTTTCTCATTTAAATCAGGCCACTTAAAAATATGGTCTTGATTTAAGTATATTCTTTCATGTATTTTTTCCCCTCTTCCGGGCAAAACTTTTTCTTCAATTTTATAGTTTAAATTAAATTCTTTTTCAATAATATCCAACATTTCTCTGTTTTTTTGTTTCTCTTTATTAATTAAATTATCCTTATTTAAGTTCCATAATCTTAAGGAAATGATAATATTAGATTTATCTACAGCTTCTTTAGAAAAAGACAGAATGTTATTTATATATTCGTATTTGTTTTGTCCTTTTTCATCTTCTTTTAAGCTATGTAAGGAAAAATTTATCTGTCTTAATGATTCCTTCATTAAAAGCTTTTCTTTAACCTTATTTATCAAAGTTCCATTTGTAGTCAAATTAACTTTAAATCCTTTTTCATAGCATATATCTAATAATTTATCTATTTCAGGATGAAGAAGCGGTTCCCCCTTAACATGAAAATATAAATAATCAGTATATGGCTTTACTTGGTCCAATATATAGGAAAATGTTTCAATGCTCATAGTTTTCGGCTCTCGCTTTGTTTCCGGACAAAATTCACAATTAAGATTGCATATATTAGTTATTTCTATGTAGACTTTTTTAAATTTCTTCACTAATTTATCCCCTAAATTTCATAACATTGATTAAGACTTCGCTTAATATTGCTAATTATATGCTCTTAAGCACTTATAAGTCAATTGAATTAGTAAATAATAAAAATTCCCCCACTTACTTTATTACTGTTCACACTCAACCGGGCTATCATCCTAAGCTACAGTGAAGTATCTCAGGTTTAAAAGAGAATGAGTGATCTGTAACATTACTTTCATGTTATGTGAGGGAATTTCAAATTACATATTATACATTTTCAAAAGTCTTAAAAAGTGATTTGCTTCACGTATTGTATGATCACCTAATAGTGGAATGATAATTGATTTTATCTTGCAATCAAGTATTCCTTGTGTTCCTTGAACTTTAAAATCTCTAATTGCTTGTGTTGCCTTTAGGCTGTCTTCAGTTACTGCCTTCAACGGCATAGTTGAATTCATAACCATTATTGCCTCTTTTGTCAATTCATCAAACTCTTTACCAAAATTATTAGCTGCATCAAATAGCTGTTCTTCGGTAGGATCAAGGAATCCTCTGATAAACTTAGCATGCTCTGCCATTATCCTATTCCAGAATATTTCCTGCTCCACAGCCTCTTGTTGTAAATTGATAATCTCTCTGTTTTGAAGTCTTTGAATCATGGCTAAATATAACCTTGCTTCACGCATGATGTGATCAATTAATAATGGATAATTAACTGTGAACATTTTACAAGATAAAACATTACTTAATATATTAGCCTTGAACTGTATTAACTCGGATATTAAATTAATAGCCCTTTGATTTAATAAAAATACCCTTTCTTCCATCATAGGATTGACATCTGCCATGCCATCTCCCATTAAATTAGCCTCCATTTGTGTAAGCTCAGTAGGAATCTTTACTCCTGTAAAAAATGATGAAGCCATTTCGGCATTTTGTGTATATGGTGTAATAACCTCACCTGATTGAAGCACAGATTTGCTGACAACGCCATTTGAAAGTGATACAACCTCACTTAAAAGTCTATCAAATTCCATCCTAAACTCGTCTGCCTTTTGTATATAACTGCTATCCCTTGGTGTAAATGCTACTTCAAGGAAAAATGAGTGTTCCTTCATAATTCTTGCAAAAAAAAGATGCAATTCTAATGAATTTCGAACAAAATCCATTCTTGTAGGCATCATAAACCTCCCTAAAATTTTATATTTTACAATATATTATGAATTATAAAAAGGATTGTCACCTTTTTAGTTTATAACAGACTAATAATACAAATAAATTTTCTTATAATCTGAATGCAAAACAATTAAATCATTTACATTTAGCCCAGTAGGTCTCTCACAGTTTCCTTCACTACTTTTAGTATGATATTGTTATATAGGAGGATGAAATGAAAATAAAAGATAAATTTAAAGAAAAAATGCCCTTAATATCCTTTGAGATATTTCCGCCCAAACAAGATACATCAATTGAAACAATATTTAGATTATGTGCCGGGAATACTATTGGTAGGCTTAAGTGCTTTAATGACAAAAACCGTAAAAAATATGGAATATACAATAGAAGTATTAAAAAAAGAGTTTCCAGATATAAAAGTCATGGTTGGAGGAGCTGTAGATATATCCAAAGAATTCTTCGAAGTTTTGGGGACGGTTCTTTTTGATTCAATTAAAAAGAAACGTCCCCGATTTTGGTTATTCAGCTTCATAAACAAGGTTGTTATTATTATACTGTGTTAAAAATATTTTTTCTATTTCATCATCAATTAAGTTTTCAATATCATTACCGTATTCAATTTTAGCACTGATGCTGCAATTGGAGCTTAAAATTCGAGGAACTGGCATAAGCTCACATTGAATATTATTGTTCTTGCATTTTCTGTCAAATTTAATAGCTCCCGAATGCGTAAAGAATAAAACAGTGTATACCATGCTACTTTCTTGCCTCTATTATATAAACATCATCTTGTTCTGTTGAAGATGCAGAGTAACCGGCACCTTTTAAAAACCTTTCAACATTACCTTTAGCTGTAGTATTATCTACTATTATATCTAATCCTTCAGGATTTTCTTCCAATGATTTTTTAGTCATTAATACAGGCTGTGGGCAGCTCATGCCGCATGTGTCTATTTTTTTCATTTTTTCCTCCTATTAATTGTTTGCATTTAACAAACTATTTTTTACCTTTACTAAGCTTTCTGAATTAAAATATGAAACAAGACCTAACAATGCAAAGCATATAAACACAGCAATTTTTCCGTTTGCTGTTACGCCTGCTGCACTTGAAGCTAATCCGAAGTTATGAGCTACAGCTGCTCCAACTATCATTCCCATTACAGTTATAACAGAGTCTGTATTTCCCTCTCCTGAAAGTATTAATTGTCTTAACGGGCATCCACCTAATAATACAGAACCCCAACCAACAAGAGCCATACCTAAGAAATTCCATAAACCGTCTGTGTGTGCTATAGGTTGACCTTCAAATCCAAGATTGAAATATCCGAAAATTAAATTTCCAGCAAAATTAAATACTATTATAGAAATAAATCCAACCAATAGATATGAATCTTTGAAAAGTATCATATCACGAGTTCCACCAACCATACACAATCTTGTTTTTTGAGCTAACCCTCCAACTATCAAGCCTGCCGCTAAAGATATGGCTAATGGTGCATGCATTGAGCCTGGACCTTTTTCGCTGAAAAATAAAAATGCAGGTGATGCTGCCAACAGCAATAAGAATCCTACATTAAGAGCAGGAAAAGCATAACCTTCAATTTTATTTATTTTATAACTTCTCTTAAGAGAAAACCCTTTGTTTAAGAAAAGGACTCCAACATATATTCCTGCCACAAATCCTGCTATACCGAATAAAGCATTTAAATCTCCTCCGCCAAGTCTTAAAACCATTCTCAAAGGACAACCTAAAAATATTAGTGCTCCAATCATTACTGACATTCCCAACAAGAAACGCGTAAAAGGTGAAGAACCTCCCTTTGTTTGAAACTCCTTGTTTTTTAATGAAATAAAAAATGCTCCCAATACAAGTCCTATAATTTCAGGTCTTATGTATTGAACAACATCTGCTCTATGTAGACCTATGCCACCTGCAATATCCCTTAAAAAACAAGCTATACAAAAGCCCATATTTGCAGGATTTCCAAAATACACTAATAATGTTGATATAATTCCTACTAATCCACCTGCGATGATAATTCCTTTTTTGTCTTTCATTTAAACATCCTCCCTGTTTAATATAAATATAAATAATTAATTAACAATGAAATTATATTATTAAAAGTTGTTAAAAACAACACATATAGAATTTTACAATACTTAGAAAGCCAACTATTAAATTTATTTATTAATATTGGAAAAACTAAGAGATTTAGCCAATCTTGGCTAAGAAGGGTTAGCTCTGCAAGCTAAAATCTTTAATTGAATAAAAATATACTATATGTTAAAATGTTAAAAGAGTTTCCTTCAAAAAACAACAAAATATACATTAATTATAAATTATATATAAATGGAGAAATACTATGAAATATGTATACTTAGACAATGGAGCCACTTCTTTTCCTAAAGCACCGGGTGTAGCAGAAAGTATTTCAGATTATATTCTTAATGTTGGAACAAATGTAAACAGAGGGGCTTACAGTTCCTCCTACAATGCTGAGAATATTGTATACGAGACCCGGGAGCTTTTGTGTGAATTGTTTAAATTCAACAAGCCTGAAAATGTTATATTTACAAAAAATATAACTGAAAGCATGAATGTGCTTATAAAAGGTTTATTAAAAGAAAATAACCATGTTATAGTTTCATCCATGGAGCACAATGCAGTTATGAGACCTTTAAATTCTCTCAAAAATGTGGAATACACAAAGGTTATATGTGATGAAACAGGACAATTAAATATTGAAGATGTTGAAAAAGCAATCAAGACAAACACAAAAGCTATAATAATGACCCATGCTTCAAATGTGTGTGGAACTATTTTAGATTTGGAAAAAGTAGGACAACTTTGTAAAAAGCATAATTTGTTTTTTATAATTGATAGTGCCCAAACTGCAGGATACTTAAATCTTGATTTTCAAAAATTAAATGCCGATGCTATCGGTTTTACAGGTCACAAAAGCTTATTAGGTCCTCAGGGTATCGGAGGATTCATTGTTAACGATAGAATTAATAAAGAAATGACAACATTGATTCAAGGAGGTACAGGAAGCTTATCTGATACTGAAATACAACCTGACTATATGCCTGACAAGTTTGAAGCAGGAACTTTAAATATTCCCGGCATTTACGGATTGAATGCAGCACTTAAATACTTGTTAAAAATAGGTGTTAAAAGTATACAAGAAAATGAAACCAAGCTTCTTGATAAATTTTTAAATGGAGTTCTCAATATTGAAAACATTAAAGTAATCGGTAAAACCACAACCAATAATAGAACAGGAATATTGTCAATTGATTTTATTAAAGATGATAATGGCATGGTTTCTCATGAGCTAAGCAAAGAATATGGCATTATGACAAGAAGCGGTATGCACTGTGCCCCATCTGCACATAAAACATTAGGTACCTTCCCCCAAGGAACGGTTAGGTTTTCAGTAAGTCATTTCACTACCATGGAAGAAATAGATTATACGATAGATTGTATTAATAAGATAGTAAAATAACTTTTAGAATTGTGGAGGCGACAGCAAGCTTGCTCCTTATTATAAAAGGTGGCAGCAACCTTTGTCTCCGGTATAAATAAAGGATGGTAATTATGGAATTTAACCAATTGGAAAGTTTTATAAGTGTTGTAAAAAACAATAGTTTTTCATATGCTGCAAGAGAGCTCTATACAACTCAGCCTACTGTAAGCAATAACATTAAAAATTTAGAAAAAGAATTAAATACTACTCTTATGGACAGAACCAGCAAAACTATTACCTTAACAGATTCAGGGAAAATTTTTTATAAGTATGCTGTTGAGCTGATTAATATCAGGGACAAAGCTAAGTTTACAATTTCCGAGCATTCAGGTAAGGTTGAAGGCGAAATTGAAATATGTGCCAGCTCTATTCCGGAAGAATA
>CAZCTI010000029.1:0-17073 GCA_964501385.1 uncultured Clostridia bacterium | reverse complement strand
CTTTACTTTATTTCAAACTTTTTTCTTTCTTCTACAGCTAATTTATCGCATCTTTCATTATAGCTATGTCCTTGGTGACCCATAACATGAACATATTTTACTTTATGCTTTTCCATTGCCTTCAAAAGTCTTTTCCATAATTCTATATTTAAAACTTCTTTGCCGTCAGATTTTTTCCAGTTCTTTTTTTGCCAAGAATCAATCCAGTGTTTATTGAAGGAGTCTGTAACATATTTTGAATCCGTAACTATGGTAACATCACAGGGCTCTTTTAATGCTTCAAGACCTATAATAACACCCATAAGCTCCATTTTGTTATTTGTGGTATTTTCTTCTCCCCCTGATAATTCAGATTCGTGGCCATTGTATTCTAATATTACTCCATACCCTCCCGGACCGGGATTTTTACTGCAGGCACCATCGGAGTATATATTGACCTTTTTCATTGTACTACTCCTTATTTTTAATAAGCATTACTCTTAATATCCCATAATGTTCTTCTAATTCATTAAGCTTATCCTCATTGAACTCACCTATTACATCTATAATATTGCACGCATAATCTCCCCTCGATTTATTAACCATCCCAATAATATTTACATTGTGAGATGCAAGAGCAGTAGTCATTTTACCGATCATATTGGGAATATTTTTATTCAATACTACAATTCTATCGGTCCCCGGGTATCTGTCCATGGAACAATCCGGAAAATTAACAGAATTTGTAATATTACCTTTTTCTAAATATTCAGTAAGCTCAGTAACAGCCATTTCAGCACAGTTTTCTTCTGCCTCAATTGTAGAGCCGCCTAAATGGGGAATACATACTACATTTTTAGCATTAAGAAGCTTTTCATTAGGAAGATCTGAAACATGGTAACCTACCTTGCCACTTTCTAAAGCTTCTATTAAATCATCCTCATTGATTACTCCATATCTTGCAAAATTTAAAATTTTAACTCCGTCTTTCATTAACTCTATATTCTTTTTATTTATATAATTTTTCGTTTCATTGTTATAAGGAACATGAATTGTAATATAATCGCTTCTTTTGTAAAGCTCATTAACATCGCTTGAATATTGAACATCCCAAGACAATCCTAATGCATTTTTAACTGAAATATACGGATCGTATCCTATAACTTCCATTCCTAATTTTATTCCAAGATTTGCTACAAGATGTCCCACATTTCCAAGCCCAATTACTCCAAGGGTTTTACCTTTAAGCTCCGGTCCTACAAATTGAGACTTCCCTTTTTCTACTGTTTCTGCTACATTATCATCTAATTTTTTAGTCCAGTCTATACTGTCTATTACCTTTCGAGAACTCATTAACAATCCAAGAAATGTTAATTCACATACTGCATTGGCATTGGCACCCGGAGCATTAAACACAACAATACCTTCTTCTGAGCATCTTTCAACAGGTATATTGTTCACTCCTGCTCCTGATCTTGCTATGGCTTTTAATTGTTTAGAAAATTCCATATTATGTATATCCATGCTTCTCATTACAATTCCGTCAACTTCTGATGTTTCTTTTTTTATAATATTATATTTATCCTCAGGAAGCAAATTCATTGTATCCCTTGGAATATCACAAAATAATGCTACTTTATGCATTTTCTTTACGTCCTCCCAATCATATTAAAGATTAGTATAACGCTGAAGTCATTTAAAATCAAGTACTAAGTATCATAATCAAGCTATCAAACTATATGCCGCAATGTCACTTCTGAATACTTTTCAAATAATTTAAAAAATGCGGCTTAAGCCGCATTTTTGCTAAGTACTATCTGCAGCAACCGCCTCTGCCGCCTAAAATGTCATTTCCTCCTAACAAGAAAAATATAACCCCTATTATGATCAACCATTCAATCCAATTATTAGATCTGTCATCACAGCACCCAAAATTAGTTGCTCTTACTTCATCTGACATACAATTCACCTCTCTTAGTTTATAACTTAATATATGTCAGATAGATTAATGTGTGATTTAAAAGAATTTTTTTAATATATTTTTTTATCAGAATTTATTATAATTCACTGTATAAAAAGTCAATTTTTGACAATTCTACAAGATTTCCAACGTTTCATAAACCTTCTCTATTAACTCCTCAACATTTAAATTGCTTTCAGACCTTAGAATAGATTCTAATTTAGGATTAATTAAAGGGTGTTTTGGAGCAAATACAGAACAACAGTCATCATAAGGCAAAATAGAAGTTTCATAGGTTCCTATTTCTCTTGCTACTTCTATAATTTCCGTTTTATCCAATCCAACCACCGGTTTTAAAATTGGCATTTCAATTGCATTTTCTATTACAGTCATTGATTTCATGGTCTGGCTTGCCACCTGCCCTAAACTTTCTCCGGTAATAAGCATATACATATTGTTTTCTGTGGCAACCCTCTCGGCAATACGCATCATAAAACGCCTTGCCAAAATGGTAGTTTCTTCTTCCCTGCAAAATTCTTTTATTGCTTTATGAATTTCAAGTATATTAATACTGTACAATGTAATTTTTCCACAATATTCTTCAAGTTTTTCTTTTAGTTTTATTACCTTTTCGTTTGCTCTTTCAGAGGTAAAGGGATATGTATGAAAATAAAGAGCATTTATTTCAACTCCCCTTTTTGCAATCATATATCCTGCTACAGGACTGTCTATCCCGCCTGACAATAAAAGAAGTGCTCTTCCGTTTGAGCCGATGGGAAGACCTCCCAATGTTTTAATTCTTTCTGAAGAAATATAGCAGCATTTTTTAATATCAATATATATTTCAACATCAGGATTATGGACATCAACTGCAACTTCATTAAATTCCTCTAAAATTTTCCCACCCACCAGGGCACTGAAATCCATTGATTTAATAGGGAAATCCTTATCGGTTCTCTTAGTTTTTATTTTAAATGTTTTAATATTTTGCTTTTTTAATAAATGTTTAAACAATTCCTTTGTTTTTTCTATAATAATTTCAGGTTCCTTTGTTGTTTTAATGGAAGGACTTAGGTTTGATATACCAAAAACCTTTCTTACTTTTTCCACTATTTTGTCCATATCTTGTTCATTTTTAGTTTCAACATACACTTTGCCTGAATCTTTATATACCGATACATTTTTAAATTCTTTCAAAGAATATTTTATTTGCTCAATTAATTTGTGCTCAAAGTTGCCTCTGTTTTTTCCTTTTAAAAATATTTCTCCCAAGCTTACTGCAGCTATATTATACATAGTTATCCTCTCTTTGTTATGCTTCTAATATCTTGTACCGATTGTTTAATATTATCAATTACATATTCTAATTCTTCAAAATTGTTAAAGTGACCTAAGCTTATTCTTATTGCTCCTGCTTTGTACTCCTTACTTAAATTTATAGCATCCAAAATTCTGTTGTCCCTTGACTTAGATGAGCATGCTGAACCCGTGGATACATAAATATCCTTTCCTTCCAAATAATGAACCAACACTTCCCCGGGGACATTTTTAAAGGATACATTGATAATATGAGGAGCTCCACCTTCTATGGGACTGTTAATTTTTATATCGTTAATTTCTTCTTTCAATCTTTTTATATATTGATTTTTTAAGCTATATAACTTATTTATTTCCTCATCAAAATTTTCATATATTAATTCACAAGCTCTGCCAAAACCAATAATTCCAGCTGTGTTTTCAGTTCCTGAGCGTATTCCACTCTCCTGTCCTCCACCGTATGTTAAAGGATTTATTTTTAATCCTGAGCGAATAAACAGTCCCCCCACACCTTTAGGACCGTGGATTTTATGACTGCTGAATGATAGGGTATCAATAGGTAATTCATTTACATCAATTTTAATTTTACCATAGGATTGAACACAATCAATATGAAGTTTAATATTTTTGTTTTTTTCTTTAATAATACCGGCAATTTGGGCTATATCTTGTACAATACCTATTTCATTATTCACGTGCATTATTGAAATTAGCAGCGTATTTTCGTCAATAAAACATTTAAGCTGTGAAATGTTAATTTTACCGTTTTCATCAGTATCAAGATAATTTACTGTACACTTATTGTCAAATTGCTTAAAAACATTATATACAGAAGGATGCTCGATTTTAGTGGTAATAATATTGTTATGTTTGTTTAAATTTGATAAAAGTCCGTAAATTGCAATATTATTACTTTCTGTTCCTCCTCCCGTAAAATATATTTCCTTTGGGAGAGCATTTATTAATTTAGCAGCAGCTTTTCTTGCTTCTTCTATTTTCTTTTCAACTTTTAGCCCCATCCTGTGAAGTGAAGAAGGATTCCCGTAATAATTTTCATTTACATCTATAATTTCTTGTAATACTTCTGTTCTCACTTTTGTTGTTGCACTGTTATCTAAATAAACAATCATAAATACCTCTTTATATATATTGATTTAATATAGAAAAATAAATTGCTTTCACATACAAGCAGGGCTTAACATTCTGCATATCACATAATATCATTGTTTTGAGAAATGAGATTCTTCATATGCAGTTCTAATGACACGGGCTGATGCCCTTTTATTTTATATGTGACATGTAGCAAGATGCCGATTTTTGTAAAAATATAAAATGTCGATTTTTGTAAAAAAGTCTTGCATATTATTTTTATGTTTGCTATAATTGGTATTGGTTATCCCCCCCGATAACCGAAATATATTCCCAATACCCCTTTTATGCATATTAATGCTTCACAACAATGGCCCCGAGGCCATTTTTGTGTTTCAAGAATTCCCCTGCGTTGCTCAGTCATCAGTAACTGTATGCTACTTGTTGTTTTTTTATTTCTTTTCAATCTCTTTTCTTACCTCTCCCAAATAAAGCTCCGACACCCTTTTAACAACCTTATTTCCGGAAGATTTATACACTGTCTCGTCTATTGTTTTTATTGGAAGAACATCATTTGAAGTACCTGTTATAAAGGCACCATCAAAATCTTTAATTTCACTAAAATTAATTATTCTTTTTTCAACCTCTATTGAATTTTCCCGGCAAACACTTATAACCTTGCTTCTTGTAACACCTAAAAGAACTGTCCCATCAGGTGATGTAATAATCTTATTACCCTTTACAAAAAACACATTTGATCTGCTTCCTTCGCTTACTGTATCATCATGATTAATTAATATTGCTTCAAAGGCATTGTTTTCTTCCATGATTCTTGCTACATTATCTTTTAAATCCTTTTGAAATGATTTTATATTGGGATTTTCTCTTTCCATTTTAACTGTTACTGTATGTATTCCTTCATTAAATTCTTCCACTGAAGGGTAATAGCTTTTAATAAAGTAAAATAATGTAACAGGTTCATTTTTAAAATAATAAGAAACTCTTATGTTTATGTTTTTAAAAGAATTTTCTTTTATTAATAATTCTATTGAATTTTTAAATTCATCATAATTTAAGGTGCCCTTCGTACCGCTTAATCGTATACTTTCATTCATACGCTCAAAGTGTTCCTTTAAAAAAACAGGTCTTCTGTCAATAACCCTTATAACTTCATAAATTTTAGCAGATTCTTCGCTTAAATATAACTCTGTTTCTTCTTTTGAAATTATTTTATTGTTCATTACATTTTTATCAGATACTATATTTATCATTTTTACTAATCATCCTTTCTTTAGAACTGAAATCCTTTATTGCTTAGGTTAACAAATTTTATTTTTTAATCAATTTAAATATTTCTTTATTTCCTCTGTGGATTTAATTTTTTTATAATGCTTCCAGTGGTCAGGAAACAACTTTAAGTATGTAAATTGGCAAAGCCTTGAATCTATTAATAAAACTGTTCCCTTGTCATTCTCTGTTCTAATTACTCTGCCTGCTGATTGAAGTATTTTATTAAAGCCCGGATACTTGTAGGCAAAATCATAACCTGAATTCATTTTATCATCGAAAAAGGCTTTTATTATATTTCTTTCAAAAGAAATTTGCGGTATACCGGTTCCTATTATAACTGCTCCTATTAAATTTTCAAGGGGTAAATCAATTCCTTCTGAAAAAATCCCACCTACAACAGTAAATAAAACAACATTTCTTTCATTAGTAAAGCTGTTTATTAAACATGTTTGTTCTTCCTCATTTATTCCCTGATTTTGAAGAATAATATTTTCATTTGGATATAATGATTCATATGCTGAATATACCTTGCTCATAAAATAATAGGAAGGAAAAAATATCATGTAATTTCCCTTTTTTTCTGTTATTACTGTATTGATATATTCGCATGCTTTTTCTATATTTGAATCCCTCATTGTATATTTCATTGATATATCTGAGGTTATCATCAGATTTAAATTTTCTATTTCAAAAGGAGATTTAATTTTTAATATGTAATCCTGTTCATCTCCTCCCAAAATATATCTGAAATATTTTAAAGGTGTCAGTGTTGCCGAAAAGAAAATTGATGCTAACGCACCTTTCTCTATTTCCTTCAAAACATTGGAAGTATCAATCAAAAATAATTTAATCATTGTTTTGTCGCCTGTTAAATCTGCATAATAGCAAAAATTATCATCAGCAATTTCTGATATTTTTATAAAAAATGTACTTTTAAAGTATATATCCGTAAATTCATCCGGTGCCTTTTCATTTTTTAATTGACTGAAATATTTTTCAGCCTTAACAACAAATTTTCTAAGAGCATTTATTAAATCATCAGGCGATTCAGCTAATATTTCTGCTTCTTTTACACTCTTTTTTATGTGGATAAATTTTTTATTTATATTATATAATTCTTTGCTTAAGCTTTTTTCAGCTTTCATCATTTTATAAACTTCATAATATTCTTCCTTAACAATTTCAGGAGAATACATATTCCGAGCTCGATCTTCAAGATTATGAGCTTCGTCTATAAGGAGTATATCCTTATTGAAAATATCTTCTCTTTGCAATGCAACCCTTGGGTCAAAATAGTAATTGTAATCACAAATAACTATGTCTGACATATAAGCTAAATCAAGACTTAATTCAAATGGGCATAGTTCATACTTTTTTCCAATCTCTTCAATAAATTCTCTTGAATATAAGCTATCATTTTTTATTGTTTCTCTCAAAGGTATGTTAAGCTTATCATAATAACCTTTAGCATAAGGGCAAAATTCAGGCTCACATTTCGTTTCATCCATGAAGCATATTTTTTCTTTGGCTGTAATGACAGTTGTTCTTAAATTTAAGCCTTTTTCATGCATCATTTTCACAGTATTAAATGCTATATTCTTTGTAGATGACTTAGCTGTCAGGTAGAAAATTTTAAAATTATTTTCATACATGGATTTTATTGCAGGGAATAAAACAGAAACAGTCTTCCCTACACCGGTTGGAGCTTGTGCAAAAAGCTTTTTGCCCGACTTAATAGTTTGATATACCGCCACGGAAAAATCCCTTTGACCTTTACGGTAGTTATCAAAGGGAAAATCAAGCTCCTGAATTGTTCTATCTCTTTCTTTTCGTAAGTTTATAATAGTTTCTGCCCAATCTATATATGTATCAAGAAGGTCATAAAAAAATGTTTTTAACTCTTCTATTGAATATGAATTTATTATTGTCTTTGTTTCTTTAGTGTCTATATTGTAATACCTTAGCTGCACATTAAGATTTTCCAAATTATTTAACAGACCGTACATATAGCCGTAGCATTTAGCCTGTGCAGCATGAGCTAAGTTGTAACCATCATCAATTAATTCCAAAGTCATGTAAGTTGATTTAATTTCATCTATTGTTACTTCATCATCTATAATAATACCGTCAGCCCTGCCTTCAATAATAAACAGTATACTATTAAGCTCAAATTCGTTTTTAAGATAAAATTCTTTATGATAATTATCTCCCATTTGAGACTGGAGAATTTTATGAGCCTTAATTCCTTCCATAGCTCTGTCGGAGCTTAAATTTTTAACATTAATATCTCCGCTTTTATATACAAATTCAACCAATTCTCTGACTGAAATCTTTATGTTGTCCATAGTTACTCCTTAATTCTCAGGGGAATTCACCAATTTTTTATTCGTTAGCACTCACAAAAATTGGAAATTCTGTGTGTTAGACTTACCAACCATCTGTTCTTCGCTATGGCTCGAACATATGGTGTAGGTCATAAAAAATAAACACCTGCAGTGTTTATTATAGCAAATAATGTATATTATTTAAATGATTATTTTATATATTGCACACAAGTAACTGTATTTCCGTCAACATTAAATTTATCTGCCAATCCCTCAACCAACATTAGACCTCTTCCTGATTCCATAAAATCAAATTCCCCGCATTTTTTATGATTATAGCAAATACCATTGCCTTCATCTGAAACTTCAATAATAATGCGTGTTCTGTTAATATACATTTTTATATTTATCATTTTATTTAAGTCATCACAATTACCATGAATAACACTATTTATCATTAGTTCATAAAGAATAAGCTTTGTATTAAAAAAAACATCCTGGTCAATTTTTTCTTTAATATTGCGTAAAACTTCATCAATAAGTTTCTTGACGCACTTTATGTCACTATGGACTTTTCTTTCTACCACATAATCCATTACCATTCCTCCCGATAATAATATACCCTGTTTTTTTGAGCTTAAACAGCGACACACTTAAATTATAAGGAAAATTAATTGTTATGCATTTAATTTTCAATTTCTTCAGCTAAAATTGCTTCAAACAATGTCCATATTTCTTCTACTCCTAATTTAGATGAAGCTGAAAATGGATAAATTAAATTGCTATCCTTTATTTGCAATGCTTTTTTTATTATGTTTATATTTTTTATTCTTTGAGATTTTGACAATTTATCAGCTTTTGATGCTATAACATATCCTGTGAATCCAAAACTTTTTATCCATTCATACATTTGAATGTCATTAGTGCTTGGCTCATGTCTTATATCCACAAGCAAAATAGTTTCTTTAAGCTGATGCCTGTTATGTAAATATATGTCGATCATATCCGCCCATTTAGATTGCTCTGATTTTGATACTTTTGCATAACCGTAGCCCGGAAGGTCTACAAAATTTAATTCATCATTTATGTTATAAAAATTTAAAGTCTGCGTTTTTCCCGGTTGAGAACTGGTTCTTGCAAGACTTCTCCTGTTTAATAAAGCATTTATCATCGATGATTTACCCACATTGGATTTGCCTGCAAATGCTATTTCAGGAACTGTAGTTTGTGGATACTGCTCTTTTTTTACTGCGGTTATCAATATTTCTGCTTTTCTGATAATCATATTAATCCTTTCTAAAAAGATATGGGGATTTGTGCTCAAAGCACAAATCCTTTCCATCATTGTTCTTTTATATTTTCTCTTAGTGCTTCTTTCACTACATCATCAATTTTATCTGCATATACAATTTCCATAGAGCGAATTATCTTTGAATCCACTTTTGAAACATCTGCTTTATTTTTAGAGCAAAGCACAACCTTTTTTATACCTGCTCTCTTAGCAGCCAGTAACTTTTCCTTAAGTCCTCCTATTGGGAGAACTCTTCCTGTAATTGTTATTTCACCGGTCATTGCCACATCTTTCCTTACGGGTTTCTTTGTCAAAGCAGATATTATGGCTGTAGCTATTGTTATTCCTGCAGAAGGCCCGTCTTTTGGAATAGCCCCTTCAGGAACATGCACATGTATATCAGTTTCTTTAAATAATTGATAGTCAATACCAAAGTTTTCTGCATTGGCTTTTATATAGCTTAAAGCAGCCATTGCAGATTCTTTCATAACATCTCCTAACTGTCCCGTAAGCTGAAGTTTTCCGTCACCCTTCATTGTATTTACTTCAACAAACAGTGTTTCTCCTCCAACTTGAGTCCAGGCAAGCCCTGTAACAACTCCTACCTGGTCATCTTCATAAGCAGTATCATAATCATACTTAGGTATTCCTAAATAATTTTTGATATTGGAATTATTTATGGTAACAGCTTTTTTATTTTTTTCTACTATTTGAACAGCAGATTTTCTTACTAATTTTCCTATATTTCTCTCTAAATTTCTTACACCTGATTCTCTTGTATACCTTTCAATTATTTCATTTATAGCATTTTCAGAAATTTTAACTTGTTTTTCATTAAGTCCATGCTCAGCAAGTTGTTTTTTTATTAAATATTTTTGTGCTATATTTCTTTTTTCTACATCTGTGTATCCTGAAATTTCAATAACTTCCATTCTGTCCAAAAGAGGACCCGGTATGGTAGATGTTGTATTTGCAGTAGTAATAAACATTACATTTTCCAAACTGAAGGGTGCTTCAATATAGTGGTCTGTAAATGTTGAGTTTTGTTCCGGATCAAGGGCTTCTAACAATGCTGAAGCAGGATCTCCTTTAAAATCACTGTTTAGTTTATCTATTTCATCCAATAAAAATACAGGATTATTCGTTTTAACCTTTGCAATAGATGATATTATTCTTCCGGGTATGGCTCCTATATATGTTCTTCTGTGGCCTCTTATTTCTGCTTCATCTCTCACTCCGCCCAAAGAAATTCTAACATATTTACGGTTCATAGCACGTGCAATAGACTTTGCAATAGATGTTTTACCTACTCCCGGAGGTCCCACAAAACATAAAATTGGTCCCTTCATATCCTTTTTAATATGCTTTACAGCTAAGTATTCCAATATTCTTTCTTTTACTTCTTCCAAACCGTAGTGGTCCTCTGAAAGTACGGCTCTTGCTTTTTTTAAATCTGTATTGTCTTTTGTTTTTTTATTCCATGGCAAATCTAAAAGCCAATCTACATATGTTCTTATAACTCCGGCATCCGGTGAGGAAGGAGATATTTTTAACAGCTTGTTTATTTCCTTTTCAGCTTTTTCCTTTACTTCCTTAGGCATATTGGCTTCTAAGATTTTTTGAAGGTATTCATCAACTTCGTAATCAGTACCTTCATCTTCTCCTAATTCCTTTTGAATTGCTCTCATTTGTTCTTTTAGATAATAATCCTTTTGAAATTCACTAACTTGCTTTTTTACAAGTTCATTTATTTCATTTTCTATTTGCAATACCTTAATTTCTTTTGCCAATAGTTTATTGATGGATTCAAGTCTTTTGTAGGGGTCAAATATCTCTAAAAGATTTTGCTTTTGATCAGTTTTTAAATAAATATATGAAGCAACAACATCTGCAAGCTTATCAGGATTTTTAATTTCCTTAAGTGATATTACTGCATCCGGTGCTATTTTTGCATAAATTAATGCATATTCTTCAAAATTATTTAATGTTAGCCGCACCATTGCCTCTAAGTTATCTTCTTGAGGCAAATTATCATCATAAATATATTCATCTAAAATAACTTCAAAATATGGGTCATTTTGAACTATTGATTCAATTTTTGCTCTGTTAATGCCTTCGACCAAGACCCTTATATTGTCACCCGGCATTTTTATCATTTGTTTTATTTTACAAATGACTCCTACTTCATAAAAATCATCTTCCTTTGGTGATTCCAAATCAGCAACCTTTTGTACGGTTAAAAAAATATCTGAATCTTCAAGCATTGCTTCTTCCAATGCATTGATTGATTTTTCTCTTCCAATGTCAAAATGTATAACTGTGTTGGGAAATATACCAATACCTCTTATGGGAATCAAAGGAAGGTTTCTTCTTTCAATAATGTAATTGTTCATACTTTCTCCTTCGCGAGCAGGCTTCATCTCCAATTTGCATATTTGTGGACATTCCTCCTGCAAACAGAGACTCTCCTTTAATAGGGAGGTGTGTCCCCATACCTTTATCGTCGTGCAAATTGGGATTACGCTGCATCTGACCTACCATCCATCTGTTCTTCGCTTTCGCTCGAACATATGGGGTTAGGTCATAAAAACTTTCCATTCGTTATAAAAACTGCCTGCTAAGGCAGGCAGTTTATGAAGCATTCTCCTTCTTATCAGAAACAGGCTTCTTTGTTAATACTAATTTTGGCTCACTGTTATTCGTAATTGTATCCTTTGTAATAACACATTTTTTAATATCATTTCTTGATGGAATTTCGTACATAACTTCTGTCATGGTACTTTCAAGAATTCCTCTTAAGCCCCTAGCTCCGGTATTGATTTCCAATGCCTTTCTCGCAATTTCCTCAAGAGCATCCTTCTCAATTTCCAACTCTACATTATCCATTTTAAACAATTCTTTGTATTGTTTAAGCAAAGCATTTTTTGGTTCTGTCAAAATTGATATTAAAGCTTTCATATCTAATTTTTCCAAAGCTACAACCACCGGAACTCTTCCTACAAATTCAGGAATCATTCCGTATTTCAATAAATCCTGAGACTGAACCTGCTTTAAAAGTTTATCAGTATCCATTGAGGAATTTCCCGTAAGGTCTGCTCCAAAACCTATGCTTTTTTTACCTACTCTTTTTTGTATTATTTTTTCTATTCCGTCAAATGCACCTCCAAGTATAAACAATATATTGGTGGTATCTATTTGTATAAATTCCTGGTGAGGGTGTTTTCTTCCTCCCTGAGGGGGAACATTGGCAACTGTTCCTTCAAGAATTTTAAGCATTGCCTGTTGAACTCCTTCACCGCTTACATCCCTTGTAATTGAAGGATTTTCTGAACGTCTGGATATTTTATCTATTTCATCAATGTATATTATACCTTTTTCGGCTCTTTCTACATCAAAATCTGCTGCCTGCAATAATTTTAAAAGAATATTTTCCACATCTTCGCCGACATATCCTGCCTCTGTTAAAGATGTTGCATCAGCTATGGCAAAGGGAACATTTAATAACCTCGCCAATGTTTGTGCCAAATATGTTTTTCCGCTTCCTGTAGGTCCAAGTAAAAGTATATTGCTTTTTTGAATATCTACACCTTCATCCTTAGATTTGTAATTTATTCTTTTATAATGATTGTAAACAGCCACAGCTAATGCTTTCTTGGCATTATCCTGCTGTATTACATACTCATCTAACTTTTCTTTCATTTCTTTTGGCTTTGGAAGCTCCGTAAAATCATAGTCTTCAAATATATCTATTTCTTCGTCTACAATGTTATGGCACAGCTCAATACATTCATCACATATATATACATCCGGACCAGCTATGAGTCTTCTTACCTGCTCCTGAGATTTACCACAAAATGAGCATTTAATTTGTTTTTCATTTACTTTAGCCATTAAAACACTCCTTATTTTCTTTTAGATATAATATCATCTATTATGCCATAGGCTTTAGCTTCCTCCGCAGTCATAAAGTTGTCTCTATCAGTATCTTTTTCAACCTTAGTTATGGGTTGACCTGTTTTTTCGCTGATTATGCTGTTTAATGTATCTCTTGTCTTAATAATTCTGTCAGCATGTATTTTTATGTCAGAAGCCTGACCTCTCATTCCACCAAGTGGTTGGTGAATCATTATTTCTGAATTTGGAAGAGCAAATCTTTTTCCCTTTGCTCCTGACAATAACAAAAATGCTCCCATACTTGCTGCCATTCCCACGCATATAGTTGAAACATCAGGCTTTATATACTGCATCGTGTCATAAATTGCCATGCCTGCAGTAATTGAACCGCCTGGTGAGTTTATATATAATTGAATGTCCTTGTCAGGATCTTCTGATTCCAAGAACAACATTTGTGCAACTATTACGCTTGCTGTCGCATCATTTACTTCATCACTTAATATTATTATTCTATCTTTTAAAAGTCTTGAGTATATATCGTAAGATCTTTCACCTCTACCGGTTTGCTCGATTACATATGGTACTAATGCCATCTTATTTCCTCCTATTTATTATATTTCTTTCTACTTTAATTGTACTTATTTTTCTTAAATTTATCTTAAGCTTTATTCTTTATCTTCTTGAGTAACTTCTTCTGCAGTTTTTTCTTCGGAAGCAACTATTGGAGCATCAACAAACACTGCATTTTTTACAAGCATATCAATAACTTTTCTTTTTTGAAGTGTTTCTTCAATATAACTTCTGCTTGACTGAATTAAACTGTCTTTAAATGCATCAAGTCTGTCTTCTTCAACTTGATATGATTTTACTATTTTATCTACTTCTTCGTTGAATTCTTCTTCAGTAACTTGTATTCCTTCCTTTTTAATCAATGCTTCTAAAACCAATTCTGCTTTCACATTAAATTCAGCTTGGTTCCTTGCACCTTCCTTGTACTGATTAACAAAATTATTTATTAAATCATCATATTCCTTGCCGCTAAATCCTTGCTGACGGAATTGCTGTTCGTAAGTTCTTCCAAGATAATCAATTTCTCTTTGGATTAAAACTTCTGGAACATCTAAATTTGTATCATTTACAATTTTAGTTACTACATTGTTGTCATTTGAAATTTTAACTGAATCAGATGCTTTTTGTTCCAGCACCTTTCTTGTGTCTGCCTTAAGCTCCTCTAATGTGTCAAATTCACTCACATCTTTTGCAAATTCATCATCGATTTCTGGAAGCTCTTTAGCTTTTATTTCATGAATTTTAACATTAAAAACTGCATCCTTGCCTTTTAAGTTTTCAGCATGATATTCTTCCGGGAATGTTACGTTAACCGTAACTTCTTCTTCTTTATTTTTTCCGATTAATTGTTCTTCAAAACCCGGTATGAAAGAATTAGAGCCTATTTCAAGTGCTTGATTTTCAGCTGTGCCGCCTTCAAATTGCTCTTCACCAACAAAACCTGCATAGTCAATAGTTAAGAAATCACCCTTTTCAACAGGTCTTTCTACTTCTACTATTCTTGCATTTTTTTCTTGAATATCTTTTAACTCTTTTTCAACATCCTCATCTGAAACCTTTATTTCGGTTTTTACAACTTCAACACCTTTGTACTGTGGAAGTTCAACCTCAGGCATAACTTCAACTTCTGCTGTAATTACTAAATCTTCGCCTTCTTCAAATTTTTCAACATCAATTTTCGGACTGTCTATTACATCTAATTTTAACTCTGTAACAGCTGTAGGATATGCTTCCTGTACAGCAAAATCCAATGCATCATCATAAAAAATGCTCTTGCCATATTTTTTTTCTATAATATGTCTTGGAGCTTTTCCCTTTCTGAATCCTTGAATGTTTATATTATTCTTAGCTTTTAAATATGCTTTATTCACAGCCTTCTCAAAATCTTCTTTTGATACTGTAAATTCCAATGTAACTATGTTTTTTTCTTTTTTTAGTATTTTTGAACTCATTTTGCCCTCCGTTATTCTTCTGTTATTGTATGTAAAACAGTCAATATAGTTTACTTATTGAATTTCATAATTAACCACTATATTATATCACAAAACATTTCAAAAGCAACAATTTATTAATTTTTTTGAAGATTTTAGGTAATAATATTTTTTCCTGTTACAGTAGTACGGTGACATTCCTCTTTCCTGCAGAGACTATTATTTGGGGACATTCCTTCATGGCCTGAACCCAACGAATTACTTACCATGAAGGTGTGTCCCCTTTCCTATTTATAGGTGTGTCCACCTTCCACTGGTAGTAGCTGCATTTCATGATAATACTGCTGCTGTTTAAAAAAATTTTAGTCTTATTTTTGACAAATTTCATACCCGCTTTTTTCATTACCTTACCTGATGCTTCATTTCTTACATCATGATAAGCACAAATTGTTTCAAACCCTTCATTATTTGTTAAATAATCTAAAACACATATTAGCACTTCTGTAGCAATACCTTGATTCCATAATTTCTTTGCTATGGTGTAGCCTATCTCACAATATTTTTTTCTTTTTTTGATATTGGAAACAGTAACAGAGCCTATTACTTCTTCAGTATATTTGTCTGTAACAGCCCAGTGATAATAATTATCTTTTTTATAAGAATCTATCCAATCTCTGAGATACTCTTTTGTTACTTCAATTGATGAATGAACTTTCCAAGCGTTATACTTTGCAGAATCCTTGTCACTTAACCAATTTGTAAATATATCTTGCACATCGGACATTTGAAATTTTCTAAGTACAAATCTATTTGTCTGCAAATTTACAGTTCCTGAAAACTTTAACTTTTCCAAAATTACCTCCATTGGTAAATACTATTATTAGTATAACTTTTTACAAAGAATTTGCATAGATATTTTTTCGTTCTTATTGAATTATATAATTAAAAATAGTATAATAAATTATAACGAGGTGAAAATATCCCTACCTTTTAAGTAGCGGGTACCTTTTAATGAACAGTTGGTGTCTATTAATCACCCCCCTGTTGAAGTGGTGTGAGGCAATTGCTTCCGATACTTAAAAAAAATTTAAGGAGTCGAATATGAGTGATAATGTAGAAATAATAATAGATAATTACAGCGAGGCCGTAAAAACATGCACAGAAATTAAAGATAAAAAATTTATACCTACAATTGAATCCGTTCTTAAAAAAAAGCCCATTCAAATGCCTAAGGAAATTTATAATGCCAGTGGCATCAACATATTCGGTAAAAGGCTTAAATCATTGATATTTACCACAGATTTGGCAATTATAAAAAATCACAATGCAGATGGAGTTATAGCAGTCTACCCCTTCACTCCCCAAATAGCAATTAATCAAGCTATTATAGAGCTGTCCAGTGCCCCTGTATTTGTAGGGGTTGGAGGAGGAATCACAACTGGACAAAGGTCATTAGACATTGCACTTAGTGCTGAATTAAACGGTGCTTATGGTGTAGTAATGAATGCTCCTACAAAAAATGACTTAATTGCTGAAATGAAAGAACGACTTGATATTCCAATTATAATAACAATTGTGTCCGTAAAGGAAGATTTCGAATCAAGAATTAAAGCAGGTGCTTCAATTTTCAATGTATCCGGTGGAGTCAATACAGCAAGAATCGTAAGAGAAATCAGAGAAAAACATCCAAACTTCCCTATTATAGCAACCGGAGGCCCCACACCACAAAATATTATGGAAACAATAAAAGCAGGAGCCAACATAATAACATACACTCCACCCACAACCGGAGAACTATTCTCTGAAATTATGGACAACTACCGAGACAACTTATCCTAAAAGCCAAACCGCCCCCATTTCAGGGACGGTTCTTTTTTTACATTTTTTTAAGTACTTCTCTGTTATCTTCTATTATGTTGTTTATTTCTC
>CAZCTI010000028.1:13645-17851 GCA_964501385.1 uncultured Clostridia bacterium | reverse complement strand
TAAATGAAGGAAATTTATTGCGAATACTTCAAGCAGACAATGAAATGGATGAGGCTTTTATAATAGCATCATTAATGTGTAAAGAACACAGAGAAAAAAATGTTGACTATTCAGAAATTGCTGTTTTATACAGGACCAACGCCCAATCTAGAGCGTTGGAAGAAGGTTTAATGAGAGAAGGTATACCTTATAAAATTGTAGGAGGTATAAAGTTCTACGAAAGAAAAGAAATTAAGGATATAATGGCTTACCTTAAGCTTATATTCAACCAAAAGGATGACATAAGCTTTGACAGAATAATTAATGTACCAAGAAGAAAATTAGGGAAAAAATCAATAGATGCCATTTCTTATGAAGCAGCAGAAAAAGGTATATCAAAATTTGAAGCATGTTTTGAATTAGACCAAATGGAATTAATACCTTCCGCTAAAAAAAGCATTGAAGGTTTTGTGTCTATGCTTGAAATGATGATGATTAAAAAAGATGTAATGCCCTTAAGTGAATTTATAATGGATGTAATTGAAAGCTCAGGGCTGAAAGATATGCTTCTTCAGGATGAAACAGTAGAGGGAAGAAGCCGTGTGGAAAATATCGATGAATTTTTGTCTGCAGCCAAGGATTTTGAAGAACGATATTTAGAAAACAGCTTAGAGGATTTTTTAGCTCATATTGCTTTATTAGCAGATATAGATAAAACGGAAGATTTAATGAAAGATTCTGTAACATTAATGACAATTCACAGTGCCAAGGGTCTTGAATATGAAACAGTATTTATTACAGGCTTGGAGGATGGCCTGTTCCCAAGCATAAGAGATGAAGAAAATGATAATATCGAAGAAGAAAGAAGACTTTTTTATGTTGCTATAACAAGAGCAAAAAAAATGCTTTATATAACCCATGCCAATGACAGAATGCGTTTCGGAATGCATGAAATGAAAATGAAATCAAGGTTTTTAAATGAAATACCCGAAGAGTGCATAGAAGAATCAGACCCAATGTCTTTTGGCAACAAAAAACTTAAACAATTGGAATCAAATATTAACAAAAGAAAAAATGACTACAACTTTTTTGCGGATGAAATCAATTTTACAGAAAACACTACAAACAAACCTAAGTTAAAATCAGACAATATTGTTCCCGGAGATAAAATTATGCACAAGACTTGGGGAGTAGGGACAGTAGTACAAATTAAGGGTGATGTAATTGTAATTGCTTTTGAAAATAAGGGTATAAAGAATTTAAACCTCGAATATGCCCCTATTGAAAAAATATAAGTGGAAGGTATACTATGGACAAACTTCTGTTAATGAAAGAAAAAATAAAGCTGTTAAATGAAGCAAACAAAGCATATTACCAAGAAGACAGAGAAATAATGTCAAATTATGAATATGATAAGCTATATGATGAATTAAAGAAAATGGAAGAAGAAACAGGGATTCTATTGTCAAACAGCCCAACTATTAAAGTAGGATATGAATTGTTGTCAAACTTACCGAAGGAAAGACATGAGAGTGTTATGCTTTCATTGGATAAAACAAAGGAAGTTTCTGTTTTGAAAGAATGGCTAGGAGAAAAAACAGGTGTACTTTCCTGGAAGCTTGACGGTCTTACAATTGTAATGACTTATGAAGCCGGGAAGCTTACTAAAGCTGTAACAAGAGGCAATGGTGAAATTGGAGAGGTTGTTACAAACAATGCTAAGGTTTTTACAAATATTCCGCTTAATATTTCTTATAAAGGAAATTTGGTAATAAGAGGAGAGGCAGTTATAAGTTATTCTGACTTTAATAAAATCAATGAGCAAATACCTGAAGCAGAAGGTAAATACAAAAACCCTCGAAATCTATGCAGTGGCTCTGTAAGACAATTAAACAATAAAATAACTGCAGAAAGAAATGTTAGATTTTATGCATTTTCTGTTGTAAAAGCAGATGTTGATTTTAAAAATTCAAGAATTCAGCAATTAAATTGGCTTAAGGACCAAGGTTTCAGCATTGTAGAATATAAAATAGTAACAACTGATATAGAAGATGCAGTTAATTGGTTTGAAGAACATATAAGCGAAAATGATTTGCCTTCTGATGGTCTTGTATTGACATTTGATGATATAAAATATGGAGAATCATTGGGTAGCACTTCAAAATTTCCGCGTGATTCCATAGCATTTAAATGGAGAGATGAAATAAAGGAAACTAAGCTTTTAGAAATTGAATGGAGTGCATCAAGGACTGGCTTAATAAATCCAATTGCAATTTTTGAACCCGTTGAACTTGAAGGAACAACCGTAAGCCGTGCCAGTGTTCATAATTTAAGTATAATGGAAGACTTAGAGCTTGGAATAGGCGATACAATCAATGTGTATAAGGCTAATATGATTATACCGCAGGTTTCAGATAACTTGACAAGAAGTAAAAATATTGAGATACCTAGGTCTTGTCCGGTATGCGGAAGTGAAACCGTAATAAAAAATGACAATGACATAAAAACTTTATACTGCATAAATGATGAATGTTTAGCAAAGCAAATAAAATCATTCACTCATTTTGTCAGCAGAGATGCATTAAATATTGAAGGACTTTCAGAAGCTACTATTGAAAAGCTTATAGCAAAAGGATTAGTTAAAGAATTAGCTGATATTTTCCACATAGAAAAATTTAAAGATATAATAACTAAGATGGAAGGCTTTGGTGAAAAATCCTTCAACAATTTGGTAAATTCAGTAAACAAAGCAAGAATAACAACTGCAGCAAGGCTCTTATACAGCTTTGGAATTACAAATATAGGTTTATCAAATGCAAAATTAATAAGCAGAAAATTTAATGATGACTGGAAGAAAATTCAAGGTGCAACATTTGAACAGTTGACTGAAATAAGCGGCATTGGAGATGTGATGGCAAACAATTACGTTAAGTATTTCAGTGATGAAAAAAAGATAGCCATTGTTGAAGATGTGCTTAAAGAAGTTGAAATAGAAAAAAGCACAAAAATATCATCAGAACAGATTTTTGAAAATTACATTTTTGTAATTACCGGTTCAGTTGAGCATTTTAAAAACAGAGATGAATTAAAGGAAGCAATCGAAGAACGAGGCGGCAAGGTTACAAGCTCCGTTACTTCTAAAACTAATTATTTAATTAATAATGACAATTTATCAAATTCTTCAAAAAATAAAAAAGCTAAAGAATTACGAATAGAAATAATCACAGAAGAACAATTTGTTCAGTGGCTGAATACAGGCAAAAAAGAATAGGGGGCTATTATGGCATTAAGAGTTTTATTATATTTTGGAATTTTGGCTGTGGGTTGGTTTTTAAGCAGTAAAGGTAAAATTCACGAAAATTTAATGAAAAAAATATCTTCCATCCAATCAATAATCCTTTTTGGATTAATATATATAATGGGTGTGAGAATAGGAATGGATGAGCAAATACTCACATCAATAGGACAAATAGGCATAACGGCATTTGTTTTTGCAGTTGTAACAGGAGCGTTCAGTATATTATTTGTATATATTTTAAGAAAGAAATTTATTTCTGATGTAAATATTACAGGAGGCAACAATGACTAAGAAAATCTTGATAGCATTGGTACTTGGTATAATATCGGGTTTATTTATTATGCCGGATGCCGTATATGAAAATACAGGATTATTGCTTGACATAGGTCTATGCTTGCTTTTATTCTTTGTTGGTATAGACTTGGGAAGCAATAAGGATATTTTTAAGAATTTAAAAAATGTAGGATTTAAAATACTGATTGTTCCCTTTGCAACTATAGCAGGCAGCTTAGTTGGAGGAATTGCGTGCAGCTTCATTTTCAATATGGATTTATTCGGCTCTCTTGCCGTTGCATCAGGGCTGTCTTGGTATACATTGTCAGCAATTATTATAACACCCGTATCATCGGAGCTTGGCACAGTTGCTTTTTTATCAAATGTATTTAGGGAAGTGATTGCTTTTATAGCAATTCCATTTATTGCAAAGCATATAGGTTATTTGGAAACAATAGCAGCAGGGGCAGCCATAAGCATGGACACAGGTCTTCCCATGGTAACAAAAAACACAAATCAGGAAGTAGCAGTAATATCATTTATAAGCGGAGTGATACTGTCATTGGCAGTAACGGTATTAGTTCCAATATTTGTTGGGTTAATATAGCTGATATTTAGTGTGTGTCATATGACCACCGGGGACGGTTCTCGCTGGA
>CAZCTI010000028.1:4635-13545 GCA_964501385.1 uncultured Clostridia bacterium | reverse complement strand
ATATAGCTGATATTTAGTGTGTGTCATATGACCACCGGGGACGGTTCTCGCTGGACATTTAAAAAGAAAGGACCACCGGGGACGGTTCTCGCTGGATATTTAAAAAGAAAGGAAAATTGTTATGACTAAAATATATTTAACAAGACATGGTGAAACAGAGTGGAACAGACAATTCAGGTTTCAAGGACATAAAAATTCAGATTTAACAGATAAGGGAATTTTGGCAGCTGAGCTTTTGGCTGACAGAATAGAAGAAATTAGTATCGATTATATTATTTCGAGCCCTCTTATGAGAGCATATAATACGGCAGAAATAGTAAAGGGAAGTAAAAATATTGAAATTCTTAAGAATGACGGACTTAAGGAAATAAATCTTGGAGATTTTGAAGGCTTAAGTTATATGGATATTAAGAAAGAAAATCCTGAAATAATTCAATCTATTGAAAAGGATCCTTTTAATAACCGCTATCCAAACGGAGAAAATTTAAAGGAATTTTATAACAGAGTTATAAAAGCTTTTAAAGAAATAATTGACAAATGCAAAAATAAGACAATATTAATAGTAGCCCACGGTGGCACCCTTAAATGTATTGAAGCATATATAAAAGATTTCAAAATAAGCAATGACTGGATAGGAAGTGTAGTAAAAAATTGCAGCCTATCATATTTTGAAATAAATGAAAACAATGAATTTAAAGAAATATTTTACAATGATACACAACATTTAGAAGGAATTGCAGCACTTAATTAGTATTTTGTCGAAATTTCCCTGGAAATGTAAAACTTTGACCCCTATATTCGAAACATGGGGGTTTTTGTATGCCCAATAAATTGGTGAATACTCCTGCGTATGCCCTAACCCCATTTGTTAGATTAATGGGGATACACCTCTATCATAACAATAGTATTTGATGCATAATCGGTTAAAAAGTATAACATAAATACGAAAAAAGTATTTTAATTATAACACATTGTTTATTTTTTTATTTTTATGCATAGTAATAATAAGCGGGAAACGATTTCTAACTTATTATTGTTAGCTAAAAGAATAAAACAAAGTATTTTAAATTAAAATTTAATAAAATAAAACAAAAAGGTTGATAAGTTTATTAAATAATGTTAAACTGTTTCATATGATTTTCTGACAAGATAATACATATGCATTTTAAATACATTGGAGGAACTATGAAAAAGTTTAAAAGAGTTCTGGTTGCCAACAGAGGTGAAATTGCAATCAGAGTATTCAGAGCTTGTGAAGAACTTGGAATCAGAAGTGTTGCCATATATTCTGAAGAAGATAAAAATTCTTTATTTAGAACAAAAGCAGATGAATCTTATAGAATTGGTAAGGGAAAGTCACCGGTTGATGCATACTTGGGAATTGATGAAATAATAAATTTAGCAAAATCTAAAGGTGTTGATGCAATTCATCCGGGGTATGGCTTCTTATCCGAAAATGTGGAATTTGCACGTAAATGTGAAGATGAAGGAATAGTTTTTATCGGTCCTGACCATAAAATGATGGATAAATTAGGCGATAAAATAAAATCTAAAATAGCAGCAAATGAAGTAGGAGTTCCTACTATCCCCGGAATTGAAGAAGCTGTTAAATCGGAAGATGAAGCAAAAAAATTTGCAAAATTCTCTGGTTATCCTGTTATACTTAAGGCTTCTGCCGGTGGAGGCGGACGTGGTATGCGTATTGCATGGCGAGAAGAGGATTTATTAAGAGAATTTAGAAGTGCTCAAAGTGAAGCAAAAAAAGCATTTGGAATTGATGATATATTTATTGAAAAGTTTTTAGATAATCCAAAGCATATAGAAGTACAGGTTTTAGGCGACAATTACGGAAATATTGTTCATTTATACGAAAGAGATTGCTCCATTCAAAGAAGACATCAAAAAGTTGTGGAATTTACACCTGCCATAAGTATTACGGAAGAACAGAGACAGGCAATATGCAGCGATGCGTTAAAATTAGCAAAGTCTGTAAATTATAGGAGTGCAGGGACTCTTGAATTTTTAGTGGACAAAGACGGAAATCACTATTTTATAGAAATGAACCCAAGAATTCAGGTTGAACATACTGTTACTGAAATGGTAACGGGCATTGATATTGTTCAAGCTCAAATTTTAATTGCTGAGGGATACAGATTAAACTCTGAAGAAATAAATATAAAGTCCCAGGAGGATGTTAAGCTTTCAGGTTATTCCATACAATGCAGAGTAACAACAGAAGACCCTGCCAATAATTTCGCTCCTGACACAGGAAAAATTGATATGTATCGTACCGGCTCCGGATATGGTATAAGACTTGACGGAGGGAATGGTTTTACAGGAGCTGAAATAAGCCCTTATTATGATAGCCTTTTGGTAAAGGTTATTACCCATTCAAGAAGTTTTAATGATGCAATAAGTAAAAATGCAAGGGCACTGAAGGAAATAAAAATACATGGTGTAAAAACAAATATCGGGTTCTTATTAAATGTTTTAAACCATGACACATTTAAAAAGGGACAGTGCCATACAGGCTTTATTGCTGAAAATCCTTCGCTGTTGAATGTTAGAGGCGGAGGAGACAAAGAATTAAAGGTATTAAATTATATAGGTAATATTGTAGTAAACGAAACAAAGGGAATAAAGCCTCAATTTGATGTTCCGAGAGTACCTGATACAAATGGTCTTGAAATAAAGACTGGACTTAAACAATTGTTTGACGAGAAAGGTGCTAAAGCCGTTTCGGATTATGTACTAAAGCAAAAAAGATTGATGCTTACTGATACTACCATGCGTGATGCACATCAATCCTTGATGGCTACCCGTGTAAGAACGGTAGATATGGAAAAGATTGCACCTGCCATGGCACATTTAGCAAGTGATTTATTTTCGGTTGAAATGTGGGGAGGAGCTACTTTTGACGTAGCATATAGATTCTTAAAGGAAGATCCTTGGGAAAGACTGAAAACTTTAAGAGAAAAAATGCCTAATTTATTGTTCCAGATGCTTTTAAGAGGAGCAAATGCAGTGGGCTACAAAAATTATCCTGACAATGTAATAAGGGAATTTGTTAAGGCATCAGCAAAAGCAGGAATAGATGTGTATCGTATTTTTGACTCCTTGAACTGGATGGAAGGGATGGAAATTGCCATTGATGAAGTTTTGAATCAAGGGAAAATTGTTCAGGCAAGTATTTGCTATACAGGCGATATTCTTGATGAAAGAAGAGATAAATACACATTGAAATATTATGTAGATTTAGCTAAAAAGTTAGAAAAAAGAGGAACCCATATTTTATGTATTAAAGATATGTCCGCACTGCTAAAACCAATGGCAGCAGATAAGCTTATAAGGGCACTTAAAAATGAACTTACAATTCCTGTGCATCTTCATACTCATGACACAAGCGGCAATGGTGTTGTTACATTATTTGCTGCTGCAAATGCAGGAGTGGATATTTGTGATACTGCATTTAACTCTATGGCAGGATTAACAAGCCAGCCTCCTTTAAACTCTGTTGTTGCAGCAATGATGAATACAGAAAGAGATACACAAATAAATTTAGATAATATGCAAAAAATTTCTGATTACTGGGAAGCAGTAAGACCTGTTTACAATAAGTTTGAATCAGGATTAAAAACAGGTACTGCCGAAATTTACAAATATGAAATACCCGGCGGTCAGTATTCCAACTTAAAACCACAAGTTGAAAGTTTTGGATTAGGTCATAGATTTGATGATGTTAAGGAGATGTTTAAAACAGTCAATGAAATGTTGGGTGACATAGTTAAAGTAACACCATCTTCAAAGGCTGTGGGTGATATGGCAATATTTATGGTTCAAAATAATTTAAATGAAGAAAATATATATGAAAAAGCCAAGGACATGGACTTCCCTGATTCAATAGTTTCATATTTTGAAGGAATGATGGGTCAGCCGGAGGGAGGATTCCCTGAGAAGTTAAGCAAATTAGTGCTAAAAGAAAAGAAACCTATTAAATGCAGACCCGGTGAATTGTTGCCTCCTGAAGATTTCGATGCAATCAAAAATATGCTTCGCGAAAAATACTCCATTGAAGGAACAGACGAAGAAGCATTAAGCTATGCTCTTTACCCGAAGGTTTTTGAAGATTATTTGAAAAGTACTAAAGAAGAAGTAAACTTGAGAATGATGGGTAGCGATATTTTCTTCCATGGGTTGGAAGAAGGGGAAATTTGCGGTGTTAAAATAGCAGAAGGCAAAAAATTAAGCATTAAATTAGTTGAGATTAAAACCAATGATAATGGCACAAAGGACTTGACATTTGAAGTTAACGGCAACAACAGGGTTGTTACCATAAAAGATAAAAATGCTGTAACATCCAAGAATTTAGATATAGAAAAAGTTATGGCAGATACAGGAAATCAATTTGAAATAGGTGCTAACATACCCGGCAATGTATTTAAAATTCTCGTAAAAGTAGGTGAAAAAGTATCTGCAGGGCAGCCTATTGCCATATTGGAAGCAATGAAGATGGAAACAAATGTTATAGCACCATTATCAGGGACAGTGAACAAAATTCATGTCAAAGAAGGTCAAAGAGTAGTAACGGGAGAATTAATAGCAGAATTGGAATAAACATATAGCTGCTGTAAGATATATTTTACAGCAGCTTTTTTGTGCTTTAATATGTCTAAAAAACAATATATAATATCTATTACAATCAAGAAAAAGTGCGGAGGTATTATGAAAAAATTCAAGGTTGCATTATTACAGACTAAAGTTTATGAGGATAAAGAAAAGAATATTGAAAATGCTGTGAATTTAATTAAACGCATATCTAAGGAAGAAGCAGATATGGCAGTCTTTTCCGAAATGTTTTGCTGTCCATATGACAACTCATTTTTTAAGGAGTACGGTGAAGAAGAGGGTGGCTTTGCCTATACAAAAATGAGTGAAGCTGCAAAAAAATACGGTATTTATGCAGTTGCAGGCACAATTCCGGAATTAGAAGGTAATAATGTTTATAACACTTCATATGTATTTGACAGAAAAGGAAGGCAAATCGCGAAACACAGGAAAATGCATTTGTTTGATATTGATATTGAGGGAGGACAATATTTTAAGGAATCAGATGTTCTTACACCCGGCAAGGAAGTAACTGTTTTTGATACAGAATTTTGTAAAATAGGTCTTGGCGTATGTTATGACATAAGGTTTCCTGAATTAAGCAGACTCATGGTTTTAGAAGGAGCTGAAGTAATTATTTTCCCTGCAGCATTTAACATGACAACAGGTCCTGCCCATTGGGAGTTAAATTTCAGAGGAAGAGCCCTTGACAATCAGGTTTACACTATAGGTGTTGCACCGGCAAGGGATATGGACGCATCATATCATTCTTACGGAAACTCCATAGTTGTATCACCATGGGGTAATGTCATAAACAAAATAGATGAAAAAGAGGGATTCATTATTGAAGAAATTGATTTGGATTATGTTCAAAAAATAAGAAATGAACTGCCTTTATTAAAGCATTTAAGAAAAGATTTATATACATTAAGAAAGAATATTTAATAACTGTAATATTATTATAGTGAAAACTGATTGTATAAACTGACTTATTATTGGAATTTATATTAGTCAGTTTTTTATTTAAATTTGATGGGTGTTGGTCAATTAATTTTGTTTATGGCATGGGTATATTAACCAATTAACAACCAATAAATAACCAAAAATAATAATAATATAATAAAAGCCCACATTTGTAAACGTTTTTAAAATGGCACAAATTTTGCATATACTTGATTAAATACAATTATAGTGGAGGGTATTATGAAAAAATCAGTATCATGGTTAGTAATCATAGCTATGATAGCTTCTTTAATAACAGGATGTTCGACTAAAACATCAGCTGAATTTGAAGATGTTTATTATGGCACTTTTTCGCAGGAATACAAGACATTAAATCCTTATTATCTTTCATCCACATCGGCATATATGATGGTGGGCAACAGCATAGACGGACTTGTGGAAAATGATAAATATGGAATGATTGTACCATCCTTGGCTGAAAGTTGGACCAGCAATGATGATTTTACTGTATGGACATTTAAGCTTAGGGAAAACGTATATTGGATAGACAACACTGGTACCAAGACTGAATATGAGGTAACAGCTGATGATTTTGTAGAAGGCATAAGGTATATTGCTGAGCCTAAAAATGGAGCTAAAAATTTCAGTTCGATAAGCAAAGTTATAGTCGGACTGTATGATTATTATTGGGCATTAGCTGATTTTGATGATGGTATAGACATTGGCAAGACAAGAGAAGAAGTTGTAGCATCATTTGACGATACAGTAGGAGTCAAGGCTCTTGACAAATATACAGTTGAATATAAGTTAAATTCATCAACTCCATATTTTTTGTCGTATCTTATTATAGAGCTTTTTTATCCTGTTGAAAAAGCATTTTTGGATACGGTTGGAGAAGATTACGGTACATCAATGGATAAGATGCTTTATAACGGCGGCTATTACATTTCTCAATGGGAAAGAGATAAGCTTGTTGTTTTAACAAAAAATGAGCATTATTGGGATAAGGACAATATAACAGTTAAAGAGCTAAACTTCCAGAAGGTAGGAGATGAGATAACGGGACTTGAAATGTTCCAAAGAGGGGAACTTACAGGATGTTCGGTTTCAGCAGATCAGCTTAAGGCTCTTAAGGGTACTGAGTGGGAGAAATACATTAATTTAAAGGATAAAAATACTGTTACATATTGGTTTACAATGAATTTTATATCTAAAAATCCTGAGTTCCAAACATTTGTAAATAACTTGAACTTTAGGAAGGCTTTATTATACGGCATAGACAGAGTAAAAATATCTGCTCTTTATGAGCCAAATACACCTGAATTCTTTATAAGAAACACTATTATACCGGAGGATACATTGTTTGATCCTCAGGGTGTTGATTATACAAATTATCCTAATTTAAAACCTATAAAAGAAACAATACCTTATGATCCACAGAAGGCAAGTGACTATATGCAAAAGGCAATTGCTGAGCTATGCAACGCTGATGGAACTATAAAAGGTTTAACACCTTCCAAGGTTGACATGGATAATATTGCAGAATTTGAATCTGACGGAAGGTTGCCGGTTGAGTTAGTGCTTGCAACAACTACAGATCCTATAGAATCAAAAAAGGCATTATTAATTGCTGAAATGCTAAAGGAAAACTTAGGTGAAGAAAATATTAAGGTTGTAGTAGGCTATTCTGCTACAAGTTTCCAGGATGAAGTATTTTCACCAATGAACTTTGATTTGGTTGATGATTCATACAGCTTTAGATTTGGAGATCCTTCTGCAAACCTTTCAAGACTCACTACTGAGGGAAGCTTAAATGAAGGCGGATACAATATACCTGAATATGACAGGTTAGTGGATGAGGCATTAAAAATAAATGATATTAAAGAAAGATACACTAAATTTTCAGAGGCAGAGAAATATATGCTTGATAATGTTTATTTAATGCCATTCATGACTGGCGGAGGCTCATATAATATGAGCAAGGAACTGCCATATCAAACTCCAAAGGGAGGCTTTGGTTTAACAAGATTTAAAATGAAAGGTGCAAAAATTCAATCTGAACCTGTTACCCAAGAACAATATAATGAAATAAAAGCAAAATTTGAAAAAGAATTGCAAGAAAAATTCGCAAAGGAATAACATATGAAAAAGTATATTATCAAAAGAACATTACAATCATTTGTGACCATATGTCTAGTTATATTTGTGGTATTCATGATGCTTAGAATGATGCCCACATCTGGATATTTTACAAGAGATGATTATTTGAATATGTCAGAGGCAATGAGGACTGTATATCTTAAAAATTTAGGAGTCCTTGACCCACCTTTGGTACAATTTAAAAACTTTGTAATGAAGCTTTTGCAGGGAGACTTAGGAAGAAGTATTACTGTTTATCCGAAACTTGAAATTACAACCATACTAAAAGAAAAAGTAGGATATTCTGCCGCATTTGGTTTGGTAAGTATGATAATTTCCATTACTGTGGGTATGTCCATGGGTATTATGATGGCAAGGTACAAGGATAAGTTAGTAGATAATATAGGGACTGCATATGCAGTCTTAGTCAGGTCAATTCCCAGCTTAATATACTTATTCCTGTTTCAAGTGTGGGTGTCCAAAATATTTGGACTTCCCATGCTTTTCTATAAAAATCGTCCTGAATCCTGGATATTGCCTGCCATATCTTTATCCTTATCCAGCATAGCCTGGTATGCCATTTGGTTAAGAAGATTTATGGTCGATGAGGAAAACAAGGAATATATTAAGTTTGCAAAAGTGAAGGGTTTTTCTAAAAAATATATAATGAAGAATCATGTATTAAGAAATGCATTAGTTCCAATAGCAATAGGAATCCCTTCTGATTTTCTGTTAATAATATCCGGTTCTTTATTAATTGAAAATTTGTACTCAATACCGGGAATGGGCGGGCTTTTAATTAATGCTATAAAACAAATGGACAATAATTTGGTTCAGATATTGGTGCTCATATATTCATCATTGTCAGTTATAGGTGTATTTTTAGGTGATTTGTTGGTTGTTCTTGTGGATCCAAGAATTAGATTATCAGAAAGCGAGGAATAGCATGGAAAATATTTATAAGGGTATACAATTGACAGATGAAATGTTTGAAAACCTCAATTTCGATGATAAGAGCGGCGAAGAAGGGGGATATTCCAATTATTCATATTGGAAATCAACAATTAGAACATTTTTTAAGAATAGAGTGTCAAGGTTTTTAGTATTTCTTATTGCGTGTCTTGTTCTATTTAGCTTTTTTTATCCGATTTTTTCAAAGGTAGATCCAAATCAAATAACCTTAGATATGGAGCAGTGGAATGC
>CAZCTI010000028.1:0-4535 GCA_964501385.1 uncultured Clostridia bacterium | reverse complement strand
TTTTTTCAAAGGTAGATCCAAATCAAATAACCTTAGATATGGAGCAGTGGAATGCTAAATCAAATTCTAAACATTTATTTGGAACTGACGGGCTTGGCAGGGATATATGGTCAAGAACATGGTATGGAACAAGAAATTCTTTGATGCTGGCGTTTGTAATAGCATTGGTTGAGGTTGGTGTAGGAAGTATAGTTGGAGCAATATGGGGGTATGTTAAAAAAATAGATCCTTTTATGATAGAACTATATAACATAATTACAAATGTACCATCAACTGTGTACTTGGTGTTATTAACTTACATCATGAAGCCAAGCTTTACAACCATAGTAATAGCTTTGGCATCAAGAGGTTGGATAAGTGAAGCAAAATTTATGCGTAACAGAATATTATCCCTTAGGGAAAGTGAATACAACATTGCTTCTAAGTGTTTGGGTACTCCTCTTATGAGAATTGTCAGCAAGAATATAATACCTCATTTAATAAGTTTAATTATAATGGAAACAGCTTTGACAATACCATATTCCATAGGTTCTGAAGTTTTTCTGGGTTTTATTGGATTAGGACTTCCGTTAGATACTGTAACATTGGGTAATATGGTAAACCAAGGAAGGGCATACTTTATGCTTTATCCTTATCAAATGCTGTATCCGGCAGGTGTTTTGTGTTTAATAACAGTTTCATTTTATGTGGTTGGAAACAAGTTTGCAGATGCATCTGATCCTAAAAACCATGTGTAGGAGGAAAAATGCAGACGAAAATATTAGAAGCTAAAAATGTTGAAATAAAATTTAATTTGAGGGGAAAAACGCTTACTGCAGTAAGAAATGCTTCTCTTGATTTATATAAGGGAGAAACACTTGCAATTGTAGGAGAAAGCGGATCAGGCAAAAGTGTTTTTACTAAATCCTTTGTAGGGATGCTTGATAAAAATGGATGGGTTAGCTCCGGGGATATATTATACGAAGATAAAAACTTAGCCGAATTTAAAACGGAAAAAGAATGGCTTGGAATAAGGGGTAAAAAAATAGCTATGGTTTTTCAAGACCCAATGACATCATTAAATCCTTTAAAAACAATTGGAGAACAAATTAGAGAGGTTATAACCTGGCACAGGGGAACAGAAAAAGAAAAAGCTAAAGAAGAAGCATTACAAATTTTAATACAAGTTGGCATTCATGATGCTGAAAAGAGGTATAAACAATATCCTCATGAATTTTCAGGTGGAATGAGACAAAGGGTTGTTATTGCTACTGCCATTGCATGTCGTCCTGATATATTGATTTGTGATGAACCAACTACTGCGCTGGATGTTACTATACAAGCTCAAATTTTAAAGCTTATTAAAGAAATTCAAACAGAACTTAAAATGAGTGTTATTTATATCACTCACGACCTTGGTGTTGTTGCCAATGTGGCAGATAGAGTTGCTGTTATGTATGCTGGACAAATTGTAGAGTATGGCTTAAGCCATGAAATATTTAAAGAAGCAAAACATCCCTATACAAAAGCACTCCTTCTATCCTTGCCCCAGCTTGGCATAAAGGGTAAAGAACTGTATTCCATTAAGGGTACACCTCCTAATCTTTATAAGGAAATAAAAGGGGATGCATTTGCTGAAAGAAACCCCGATGCGTTGGTTATTGACTCCATTATTGAGCCTCCATTTTTCAAGGTTTCAGAAACGCATTATGCAAAGACGTGGTTGCTGCATGAAAAAGCATCACATCATGTCAATGCAAAAAAAAGCGAATCAAATGTAAGTTATTCTAATAAATACAAAGAAAACAAGGAAGTGTTGGTTTCATTAAAAAATGTAACGGTGAAATTTAAGCTTGATGGAAAAGAATTTAAAGCTGTTGAAGATGTAAGCTTTGATATATATAAAGGAGAAACATTTTCGCTTGTTGGGGAAAGTGGATCAGGCAAAACAACCATTGGAAGAGCTATAATGAAAATTCATCCTACTTCCGGGGGAGATATTCTATTTAAGGGGAAGAAGGTTAATAAAAGGCTATCTAAGGAAGAAATAAATGAGTATAGACAAAAAGTGCAAATGATATTTCAGGACCCAATGGCCTCCTTAAATGAACGTGCAAAAGTAGATTACATAGTTTCTGAAGGTTTATATAATTTTAAGCTGTTTAAAAATGAAGATGACAGAAGAAAAAGGGTAGATAAAGTAATGGCAGAAGTTGGCTTGTTGAAAGAATTTATTACAAGGTTTCCCCATGAATTTTCAGGAGGTCAAAGACAGCGTATAGGAATTGCAAGGTCACTCGTTATGAATCCTGAGTTTATTATTGCTGACGAGCCCATTTCAGCTTTGGATGTATCCATAAGAGCTCAGGTTTTAAATTTGCTTAACAGTCTTAAAGATGAAAAAGATTTGACGTATCTTTTCATAGCTCATGATTTAAGTGTAGTTAAATTTATTTCTGACAGAATAGCTGTAATTTATAAAGGACATATTGTGGAGTTGGCTGAAAGCGAAGAATTGTTTTTAAATCCTTTGCATCCATACACAAAATCACTTCTTTCAGCAGTGCCTATACCTGACCCGGATCTAGAAAAGAATAAAAACTTAATAGTGTATGATTCTAAAGTTCATAATTATGAAAAAGATAAGCCTATATGGGTAGAAATTAAAAAGGGACATTTTATATGGGCAAATAAAGAGGAATTGACTGAATACAACAAGGTGTTAAAGAATAAGGAGCTGCAGGAGGTTATATCATGAGTGGTAAATTAGTCATAGCAGGAGGAAATCTTGTTTGTGACAAGCAAATACATAAGGTTCTTATTGCACATGCTCTGTCTCAAGGAGGAAAATTGGCAATAGTTCCTACTGCATCAGGTAAAGAACCGTTCGAATCCATTGCTTATGTAGAAAACCTTTGGAAGAGTTTGGGGGTAAATGATGAAAATATAATTGCACTTCCTGTTTACGGAGAGGAGGGTAGCACTTGGATGGACCCTGCTCCCGGTGATAATCCCCAAATAATAAGTATGCTTGAAGGTGTTACAGGATTGTGGTTTACAGGCGGAGACCAATATTACACTCATAAAGCATTTATAAGAAAGAACAAGGAAGATACAAAAGCCCTTCAAATTATGAAGGATATTTATAAAAATGGCGGTGTAATAGGTGGCACCAGTGCAGGAGCAGCTATAATGAGCAAGACTATGATTGCTTCAGGCAACAATTCAACAGCCTTAACTAAATCAATTAAATACGGTTATGAAGATTACAATGACAGCTCGAATGATGAAATAGCTCCTTTGAGAATTGTAAAAGGATTAGGGTTTTTTGAGGATGGTGTAGTTGACCAACATTACGATAAAAGACCTAGGCTATTAAGGACAATAAGAACGGTAATGGATTCTGAAGAGTTTTTTGGATTTGGTGTTTCTGAAGATACTGCAATGATTTATGATAACCAAGACAGAGATATTAATGTGGTTGGCTCAGGGGCGGTATACATATTAGATTTAAGGAAATCAAAAGAAACAACTAAGTCTTCCTATACTTTCAGTGATGTAGTTATTCATGTATTAAAAGAAGGGGATAAATTTAGATTCCCTCAGCCTTTTATGGAATGAAATAATTGCTTCTATTGGTTTATCATTGAGTTAAATAATTATAAAAAAAGTGAGAAAAGGTGAAGAGAACTATAGAACATAACAAATATGCGAAAAGCACGGCTTTAAGCTTTTGATTTTCAGGCAATTCAATGTTTTTTGTAAAATCATAATCATTGTCCATATTGTAGACGCCTTTTTTCTTATATAAAAATCTGTAATCCAGTTTTTTAGTCAATGAATTGCCAGACTTTGTTTGAAAAAAATGCACACCATCTAATTTTAGGTAGGTTATCCAGCACAAAAGAAGATATAATGCACCAAAAAAAGACAGGGTGTATACAAATGATAACTGGCTTTTTAAAACAAATTCTTTCAATAAATATGAAATAAAAAATGAAATTGAAATGCTGAAAAAAAACTTATTATAAAATATTGTTCTCATAATACCTCCTAATTTAGAGATTATATCATTAGCTGGGCATTTTTACAATATTAGTTGTATTGAAAAATTTAAAGAAAAGAGGTTGAGGATTGAAAAGAAAAACAATAGAAATTAATGATGTACCATCATTTTTTCATGAGATATATGAATATGGTTCTTTAGATGGTCCTAAAATTATGATAACAGGAGGAATACACGGAGATGAAGTAACAGGAATTTTTGTAGCTGAAAGATTAATAGAATATTTTAATAAACATGAGCTAAAAAAAGGTAACATTAAGATTATTCCAAGGTGCAATCCTGCTGCCACAAGGCAAATGAAGCGAAAATCTTTTTATGATGATTTGGATATGAACAGAATTTTTCCCGGCGATAAAGGTGGAAGTACAACAATGAGGGCTGCTTATAATGTTTGGCAAGAATCAGATAATGCTGATATTATAATTGATTTGCATTGTTGCAGCCAGGCAAGCATGATGTATGCTTTGGCAATTTATGATGAATTTCCAAT
>CAZCTI010000027.1:0-18010 GCA_964501385.1 uncultured Clostridia bacterium | reverse complement strand
AAGTCTTGTGGAAATATTTTCGGACGTGGGTTCGACTCCCACCGCCTCCATCAAAAATTGAAAAAAACAGTGAAAAATCCTTCAAATTTGAAGGCTTTTTTGATTGTGGACGAATTTTCAAAATGTGGAAAAAATTAGTATTATAAAACTTTATAGTAACAAGAATGATAATATTACTTTAATAGTACAAAATATATAGGGTGACGAAAATAATTGAGGTGATAATCATAAATAAATATGAAACTTTATCTAATGCCTTTCTATTTAGTTCAATTAGTTTAGGTATTATTGGACTATTTTGTTTTATATTATTTTGGCGGTTGTTGAATAGGTGGAAGTACAAGCGAGTAGAAGAAGTTCAACCACAATTACTCAGATTATTACAGTTTATGGGGGTTTTAGGTGTATTATCGTCTATATTAGGTCTAATTGGAATATCACTATAATAATTTTAATGGTTAACATGACTGATAATATTCAAATAATAGATCAAACGGATATATATAATCAAGAATAAGGGGATGTGTAATATTGAGTTGTACAATTTTTTATAAAGGGAAGCTTAAAGAAAATGCTGATATTCAAAATGTTATAGAATTAATTAAAAACAATGCTAAGAATATTGATTGTAGTATTATTGAGAAGAAGGATTCTATAACTTTGCTATTTAATCAAGGTAAGACTGAACCTCTTGTATTTGATTTTAAGAATGATAATATTGATAATTTTTGTAAATGGAATGGAATCGAGGAAAAAGAGTTTTACAAGATTTTTGATATCCTTATTGCTATTAAGCCTTATTTTAAATCACTTAAAGTCAAAGATGACGGCGGATTTTGGTATATTTATAATACTATGCATAAACCCTGTAAGGTTAAGAGAAGGACATCATTGAGTAACGATGAAATAAAGCTGTTAGAACGAATAAAAACAAACAGCTCAATAGAACTTAGTCAAATAGAGAAAGATATGTATAAACAAATGTATCATAACATTGAAGGTTCAGGTCCATATAGCTATAGAATTTGGCGTTTGATTGTACAGGATATTGTAAAATTATTTGATATTACTGAATTAGATAAAAATACATTTACACATTTAATTAAAAAAGCCAATAAAATAATTCCTGATTATTTTAGCATTGAAAATTTTTCAGTAAATTTAATGGCACTAATTGTAACATTATGGGTTGGAGAATATATGTTATATAAGGATTTAGGAACTGTTTCTTTGCTTGATAATAATATACGAGGTAAAAGTAGCAGTATTAAAGCAGCTGTATGGGGTATTATGTCAAGCTTTCTAAATTGTCATAGTGGGATGGTAAATGCGAAACATTCAGAAATAGATAAATTCATGGTACAACAATTATCTTGTGAATTTTATTTTATATTAAACGAATTAAAAGATGATGGTAAAAGTGAACTTGAATTATTAGTATCCATACTTGATTATTTAGGTTTTAAGTATATTGTAAAATAGTTAGGTAATATGTTTATTTTAAATTTGTGCTGCTTTTGTTGAAACATATATTGATGACATTCATAAGTGAGTTAATTTAATATTAAGGTGGATATATACAAAGCAAAAGCATCTATATGGAGGTATGGAAATGGATTTTCCAGACGAAATGTCCTTATTATCATTATTTGAATGTGAGCCGGAATTACTTGATAATTTTGTTCCTTTTTATTATAATACTGCAACTTATAGGTTTAGCAATATTTGTAATGAAAAATTTATAATAAATATTAGCCCATCTTACTCTGATATAAAGATACAGGTATATACTTTTGATAATATACTTATTTCATCTTTAGATTTTGAAAGGGTTAGTTCGGTAATAATTCTTTCTGATAAAAGAAACGAATCATCCATATTAATAAAAACTGAATGTGCCACGATAGAAATTCATTTTAAGCCAAGATTTACAATAATTCTTAAATATTTAGGAAATCATTAAGTAAAATAAAAGAATATGTGTGATTGTATTAAGAAAGGAGAATAATTTGCTTAAGGAACAAATTCAAAAAGAATTACAACTATTGGGATTAAGCTCAATTACGCAACCAATATTCTATAATTGTAAATATGGAATTCGTTTTGAGATAGGTGTTGGAGATACATATGAAAAAGGTATGAATCCTTGTAACAAATATATTGAAAAAGCTTTGCAACGTACTATTAAAATTTATAATAATGGAATAAAAACTCCTGCATTGTTAATGTGGGAAACCTATCCTCAAAGTGAAGAAGATAAGAATTATTTTGTAAACCTCTTTTTTGAAAGAATAATACCAGTTTTTCCACAGGAAGTATTTTCTCAGGTAATCGATGTAAATGATGAAACCATAAAACTAACCCAATTGTTCTGGGACTTGAAGAAATCAGTAATTCCAATAGATAAAGTTTTTCGTGAGATTATTCTTGGTGATATAGGCGGGTTTAGGGAATTTGTTTCATCAATATATATCTTTGATGTTGAAAATCATGTTATATTACATCTTTATGATGATCGGGGACTTGATATTGTTGCTTATGATAAATCTACATTAATACCAATTTATCATAAATTAAATAAATGGATACTTGAGTATGACCGTAAGCAAATAGATAAGATGTTTATAAATTCTTAACAATTGTAGGTATTAGCACATTGATGTTTAGAAGGTATATACTATGATTATTGAAAAATATGATTGGAAGTTCAACGTAGACATACAGAAAACTAAATCGATGTATGGTAATAGGGTAAAATCAGAAATTGATGCACAAAGTCAAGTACAGGAATTAGTCAATTTCTTGAATGAATTAGGAATAGATATTGAAAAACCAGATGTATATAATTTAGATTTGTCAGATGTTGTATATACATTTATTGGAAGTGCAGAATCAGAAACTAACTATGAAATTGATATGTATGGAAAAGAACGGTTTATATCTATTGTAATATATAATAAAAACGGCTCAGTAATGTTAGAAGTATTTGGAATGAATTAAATTGAGCACAATAATAATAATTATTGAAATAAGTATGTTTGAATTATTAAAAACCGCAGCAATATCAAGAGCTGTGGTTTTGACTTATAACTATTATATTTATTATGTCTGTAAGTTAGAAACTATAATTGTGGACATAAATTGGTACGGTCTACCTCTATAGAAAATTATGGAAAAGTATTAAAAACTCATCAAATTTGAAAAGTTATTTGTTGTGGACGAATAAACGTTTCAGCTTTTTCAAATATAGATAATGCTATTTTAAAAATTCATATTCAAATAAAGTAGATACAATTTCTTTTAAATAGTAATCTTTTATCAATTGTTTTAAAGTTAATATATACCCATTTAACTCTGGATAGTCCCAAACCTTCCGCTTATTAACTTCATCATGAGTATAAGTATTTAACTCAGCGATAATTTGAAAAATACCATAAGTTATTTCAGAATTATAGTTTTTTGCTTTATATGCTGTATTTAATATTTTTTCCCATTGCTGGAGTAACTTTTGTTCAGTTTCATTAATTGTAAGGTCTTGTAAATATTGTGTTGCCAAGGTGTCTTCATTTGTAGAATCCAGGCATAGTTGATTACTATAAAATCTTCCATCACTACCATTTAGCGATCTCATATGATTTTGAGTTTCAAGACTTGTAAATAGCAGACATTTAAGAAGAAATTGATTTAAAACTCCACTCCTTACATCCTTTAAATATCTCTGTGAACCATCAGCAGATTTCATAATACGTGCACGTTCTGTCCATTTACGATTATACGTAATATATCTACTGGCTGCAAACATTGGTAGCTTTTCAAGGAAATTATCGCTTCTTAAGAAAAATCCATGACCGTCATATCTTCCAGCTATTAATAAACTGGAATGCAAATCCGGATTATCAAATCCAGAACTATATACTGCCATATAACCAATAATGTTTTTATTATAAATAGGAGTAATGCAACTTTTACTTATGTTAAGTTTCTCCTTCCCATTGAGCTCAGTTATTATTCCATCATATTTATCATTTTCGTGTTTTCTCTTATCAAAGTATTTATTGCTATAGGAGGTTTTAACTTTTTTTATGGGTAAGACTGCCTCTTCAACCAATTTATTATCAATAATATTAAAAGCAGCTATCTCAATTTTATTTAATTTATCTATATCTTCATTTGACCATAAAGCTACCATTATACAAGCATCTATGTTTGTGTGAAAATGTCTTCTATTATATGCAAAGCCTTTTATGAAACGCTTCCTAATTAAATGTTGAGCCTTCCAATACTTCACAGGAGAAAAAACTATATAACTATCTGTTGGCTGTCTTAAATAATATTTAAAAGCACTCCAAATAAAAGCATTTCCTAAATCATTTGTAGCTGCTCCAGAGACTTCTTTTTTCATTTCCTTTACTACATAACTATCTTTCCAGGTTGAAGATTTTTTAGCTGCTTTTTTCTTCTGATGTTCAATTGATGTTGTTTCAGCATATGGAGGATTTTCATAAAGAATAATTGTACATTTTGGATCAGTAATATATTTCTTAATAACAGAGTTATTTATATACTCTTCTTCTAAAGCATTTGAACCACGAACTAATCCCATATTAAATGTATCTTCTTTTTCAGTTGGTGGAATAATAAAACGTACCTTATCACCCAATAACTCCAAAAGAACTTTATACTCATAATATTCATATGTTGATAGTATTGTATGAGATAACTCTTCATCTGTCATGAAGCGTTCCAAATTGCCCGTACCAGCACAACGATCTAATATTATAAAATCATTTCCATTTGGCACCCTTCTAATAGCTTCACGAACTAAGTCAAGGGTTTTTGTAGCGTACTCAAAGGGTGTATAAAAAGCTCCTAAGTTTTTCTTTTGTAATTTATCATTCAATTTGTCCATAAGGTAATCAAATTTTATATTTGATTCCTGTTTATATGGATATATAAAGTCTTTAAATTTTACAGGATTTCTAATTTCTCCAATAATTTTAACCTTACCAGTAAAATCACCAATAAAATCTGATTTTCTTGCATTGGGATATTGGCTGTAATAGTTGTTCGCCCATCCTACAATACAATTTTCATCTATATGTATCTTAGTAGATGTATTACTTCTAAGTAGTTGTATCAATTCTTGTGTATCATTCATATCTTCTACATAGGAGAGTTCCTTAACTGGGCCATGCCCGATGAATCCAACATTATCTTTAGAGGCACCTCCATTGTATATTTTTTCAATATCTATTAAATAATCCTTAGAATGATAAACATAGGCTTTTCCATCATTAAGCGAAATAAGAATTATATTCGCTGGGATTGGTTTTCCTTTAACCCTTCTTGCTGAAAGATATTTTATAGTCTGAAATAATACAGTATTTAAGTCATTAATATTCAACTTAAATTCCAATAAGTTACCATTCAATACACCATCAGTATTATCAATAATTATATTATCTACAGTTAAGTTTTTGTCTACGAGAGGTAAATAGTCGTTATAAAAATCCCGTTGCCCATCTATTTCAAATTGATACTTATTAATCATACTGCTTATTCCTCCATGATTCATATAGCTTATCCATACATTTATATTAGAGGATTAATAATTATAGTACAGTTTGTTTCAAAGCTAAAATTGTAAATTAAAACTTTTAAAAACAATAAATATTTAGGTTGATTTTATCCTATAATAATCATATAATTATAGTGAGGTGATACTTATGGTTATTAATACAAATACAATAGTACCTATGACTGATGCTAATCAAAACTTTTCTAAAGTAGTTCGATTAGTTGATAAAGAAGGCATGGCAGTTATTATGAAAAATAATAAGCCAAAATATATTGTTGTTGATTTCGATGAATATGAAGAACTAAGTACAATAAGAGAAGAAAGAAAACGCAATATTGATGAGACGGCAGATAAAATTATTGAAGATAATTTGGAAGCATTTAAGGAGTTAGCAAAATGATATTCTTAACCGTCGAAGAGATAATTAATTTACACAAAAAGTTAATTAAAGCAACTGGCGGTCATGACGGGTTACGTGATAGAGGATTACTTGAATCTGCTGTATATGGTGTCTTTGCTTCTTATGATGATATTGAACGTTATCCAAGTATAGAGGAAAAAGCTGCGAGATATGCTTTTGGACTTACAAAAAATCATGCATTTGTAGACGGAAATAAGAGAATAGGTATTTTGGTAATGCTAATGATTCTATCTCTGAATAAAATTAAAATAAATTACACGCAGCAAGAACTTATTAATTTAGGATTATCAAAGTGCAGTATATGATGATATTTTAAGTTGGATTATACAGCACAAGATTAAGTAAGAAAAATATTATTACAAACTTAAGATAATGAATAAATGAATTCTTAAATCATATCTTTTTAAAGAACAATAGTAAATACGCCCTCAGAAATGAAGGGTTATTAATTTAAACTTTATGTCTGTAACCTTTAATTTCAATTGTGGATATAAACTGGTACGGTCCGCCTCCATACAAAATTGAAAAAAACAGTGAAAAATCCTTCATATTTGAAGGATTTTTTGATTGTGGACGAATTTTTTATGTTATCCATTTAGCGGGTGCTGATTGGGGTGGAAATATTACTATTTCTGGATCATTAATATTGAATTTATCTAAATGAAAAATAAAAAGAACTATTTATCCAATTTGTTCCATAGTATAATAATATAAAAACAAAATATGGAGATGTAAAATGGATAAAATTGATACCTCTAATCAAATTGATATTGCAACTGCAATATTTAGCTGTATATTATATTTTCCTATTGGTTTCATTTTGACAAGTTCAATAACGATTGAACCTATAAACAGTCTTGTACATTGGAGAAATTTTGCTTTTAGCATTGTCTATGCTACTTTGTATTTTTACGTTATAAAAACCAAATTATCTTTCTCTTATGGTTTATTAGACAATATTTCCTTTAAAAACCTATCTTTTGCATTAGGTTGCGCTATAATTGGACTAATTGTAAATGTAATTTTCAACCTTTATGTTTTACAAAATCTGTTTAAAGTAAACTATGAATTAGTCATGGATGCTCAAGGAACTATAAAACCATTGCCTGTTTTGATTTTTATATGCATTATTGGTCCTATGGGTGAGGAATTATTGTTTAGGGGATATGTATTAAAAGGGTTACGAAATAAATATGGAACAGTTTTAGCATTTTGTGCATCATTATTATTGTTTTCATTATGGCACCTTAATATAGTATCAATATTTAATGCTTTTACTGTGGGAATTATTTTAGGTTTATTATATATAAAAACCGGATCAGTGTTTTCTTGTATGATTACTCATGTTTTATATAACACAGTAGCTATGTTCGTATCTTATAATTATCCTGATTTTCTTTGATAATTTAAAAATCAATTATATTAGTTTTATTATTTATTCAATAAAATTTGCGAATTATATGTGAAATATTCATAAATAAGTAAATTGTTATGAGATATATAAATAATAAAGGAGGAGGGAGAGTTGTTATGCTAAGAAATTGTTATTCTAAGTTCATTGTTTTATTTGTAATATCTATCATTGTTTTTTTATTGTTTCCAATAGGAAATTATGCCTATGGTTTAGATTTCAATGATGACATACAAAAAGTAGCATTAAATTACTATTACTATGAGGGTTTTGGAGAGGACAAAGTAGTACAAAGCGTTAATGATGGAAGCTGGCACATTTTAAAATCTGATGGAAGTTTAATAAATCTCAAAGGAAATTATTTAGCTTATGTTGGGATAGAAGGGAAAAACCTTAATTTTAATGACGATTATTATTGCTTCGTAATAGGGAATGAAAGTTACCAAATAAATTATTCATCTCGTTTCATATATGTGGATAAAAATGGCTTGGAATGCTTTGTGGATGGATATACATATGTTGATCCAACAAAGGGAGAAAACTATTTTATCTTAAGAAATATAAAGGGTGATGGTAATGAAACTGGTTTATACCATAAATACAATAAGACGGTTGTCATTCCAGCAGTTTATGATACATTGATTTATATTAATGATAACAGGGTTATAGCCTGTAAAGATGACAGATACGGGTTAATAAATATTGAACAGGAAGAAATAATTCCATTTCAATATAATTATCTTACTTATATAAATGACAACTTCATAATTGCAGTTAATGAAGATGGTAAATTCGGTATAATCAATATAAACAATGATGTATTACTGGATTTTGAATATGATCATATATCTAATGCATATAAGACAAATGATTATTTTAAAATTAATAAATATAATAAAGTTGGTTTAGTAGCAACCGCTGATGTAGGAATAGTAATTCCTATGGAATATGACGGTATTGAATATGCGGATAACGAATTAGTGGTAGCCTTTAAAGACGGACAAATGGGATTAATAGATTTAAGAAATAGAGTGGTTGTGCCATTTATTTATGATTACATAATGTATAATGATGATGGATTCATAGTTTTCAAAGATGAATTGCAAGGCTTTTTAAATAAGGAAGGGAAGGTAATTTTGCCATTAAAGCATGTTAAATTAGAAGTAAATAACGGTTTTATTACGGCAGTCATCACTGATGAAAATGATGAAAAAAAATATGCTGTTTATGACATAAACGGAAAAGTAATTGTTCCGCCTATATATGATTATATAGATTATCATGCCACAGATAAATATATACTCATTAGGAAGGGATGGTATACTTATTTAATTGATAAAACAACAGGAGAACAAGTTCTTGAAAATTCAAAATTCCCCTTTAGAGATGTAAAATATATAAACGACAAATATTATGCAGGAGGAAGCCAAAGCAGTTATGCTATTGTTAATTATGCAGGGCAGATGCTAACTTGGGAATCTTACAATGATATATCAATTATAAATGTTAATGGAGAGGATTTAATAGCAGCAAAATATAGAGCGGATGACAGGTTTAATATTAAGTTTGATTATTTTAAACAAACAAAGGGACCGTCAACATGGGCAGTAGAAGAGGTTAGTAAGGCTATTGAAAGTAATTTGGTGCCATTTGAATACCAGGCAGCATTTACTTTTAATATAAAGAGATATGAATTTTGCAGCATAATAGTAGCGTTCTTGGAAGAATATTATGACACTACTAAAGAAGATATAATAAGAGACAATAACATAAATGTTGTTAATCCCCCAATAATAGATGGTATCAATGATGATATTGCTATTTGTCTGCATTTAGGTATAGTTAAAGGAAGAGGCAACGGTATATTTGATGGTGATAGCGAAATTACCAGAGAAGAAGCAGCTGTAATGCTTGCAAATTTGTCAAAATATATAGGGTGGCTTGATACCAATACAGTAGAAGTAGATTTAAATGATAAATTTGAAATTTCATCGTGGGCAAATGATGCAGTTAAATTTGTTCTGCAAAATAATATTATGCAGGGTATTGGCAATGGTATGTTTTCCCCAAAAACTAATTTAACAAGGGAACAGATCTATATTATATTGTATAGGATGTTGGATAACATTCAAATTGCTAAATCAGATGACGTTAGGTTATTAGTAAATAAAGCAACTGATGATGGCTTATATAGAGGAATTACAGTTAAAACTAAAGATAAAAGTCAATATTTTTCATCATGGACTAATGTATCGAATCCAACTTATAATCCAACTATTAGAATTGCAGATGTCGATGATGACGGTAAAGATGAAATTGTAATATTACTGGTAACAAGTTATGGTACAGGTGTTCATTGGGAGAAAATACATATATTAAATTTAGAGGATTTAACTGAACTTAATATTGAGGATCCTTTAGAAGTAATAAATAATAGAGTTAGTTCATTAATTAATATCAATAATAATAAAGTTAATATTATGATTAAGTGGGACGGAAATATATTCGAAAAAACTTTTGATGCATCTTATGCCAGCAGGTGGCTTGATAAAATTTCATTCAACTCTATTATACACTATGAAATCGAAAATAACAGAATCGTTGCAAAATTGTTTGGACAAATGTCGCCAGCAGGTTTTCCTGTCATAGCTGTTCTTGAATATGATGTAAATTTGAAAGTAATAGATATAAAAATATATGACAATGAAATTTGAGTATTACAGGTGGCGGCTTTGATGTAACAAATTTGTTTATTCCTACGATAACGCTGATATTCATTGGCTTAGTACTCTCAACTTTTTATATAATTGGTGGTTACACGAACAAGAAAGCTTTTACACCTGCGGCATAGGATTCAATAATACCTTGTATTAGTAAAGATGCGATACACTACTATTTATATAAAACGCAATAAATAGTAATTTATAAAGATGTGATATTATTTTGTAACTGTATGCCTATAATTTTGAATCTTAATTGTGGATATAAACTGGTACGATCCGCCTCCATAAAAATTATGGAAAAACATCAAAAACTCTTCAAATTTGAGGAGTTTTTTTATTGTGGACGCTTATTTAAATAAATAGAAAATTGTGGTAAAATTTTAATTTAAATTTTATATAATAATTTTCAACAGTAAAATTTTGAGAATTTAGTTTAAATCACTTTTTGTTAAAAACAAAAATAACAGTTATAGAAAAACAATTAGAAAAAATTGATATATAGCCTTTATTATCCTTAAAGGGCACGAAAAATAGAGATGCCTTTAATAGAATGATTAAAGACGCATCAGTTAATGGAAAAATCAGTATTAAAATGACATCATAAAATTCTCAACAGCATAAAAAAATTATTGCATATAGGCCTATAGTTATGGTATCACCATAATGACATTAAAATAATTATTGTAATTTGTGGAAATAAGTATACAATTATTATACAACTATAAGGATAGATAAAGACAACAATACAGAGAAAAAGGAGGAATTATGAGTTATATATTTCAAATTGTAGAAACCGAAATTCAACCCGTATTGTCAGTAAAAACAACAACATCTGTAGGAAACTTGCTTAATATAGTAGGCGCAGTCTATGGTTCAATAGTAAATTATATTATAGAAAGTGGCGAGGAACCATTGGGACCTGCATTTATTACATATTACAACATGGATATGGAAAATCTTATTGTCGAAATTGGATTTCCTGTTGAAAATGAAATTGAAGGGAAAGGAGAGATAAAGCTTGGATATATCCCTGCAGGCAAAAAAGCAATAGGCTTTTACAAGGGAGCTTATAATGAAATAGCTCCTCTTTATGAACAGTTGGCAATATGGATAAGCCAGAAGGGCTACGAACCAACAGGAGTGGTTTATGAATATTACTATAATTCTCCCCAGGAGATACCAGAAAGTGAGCTGCTTACAAAGGTAGAATTTCTGCTTAAATAATAAATTGAAGGTGCTATATTAAGGTGGTTTCAAGGTGGTGATGCTATGAATGAAATGAAAAAAGAACTAATCGCACCATGTGGCATGAACTGCAGACTATGCATCAGATATCAGTTCATAAAAAATGATCTAAACAAGAAAGGCTTTAATAAGAAATACTGTTCCGGCTGTGTCCCTCAAGGGGATAACTGCACTTACATGAAGAACCATTGCGACCTCTTGGGCAAAGGATTGGTCCGATTTTGTTATGAATGCGAAGCTTTTCCCTGCAAAAGGTTGAAATCATTAGATAAACGCTACCGCACAAAATACCACATGAGTATGATAGAAAATCTCGAACTTATTAAAGAATATGGTATGGAGGAATTCTTGAAAAAGGAAGAGGAAAAGTGGCGCTGCCCAGAGTGTGTTGGAGTGATATGTTGTCATAACGGACTGTGCTTGAATTGTAATCTTGATACGTTACGCTCGAATAAAAAATATCGCTGGAAAGAGGAGTAGAGTTATGGACTCACTAAACAATCATATGCGGGAATATAAAATCCAGTTAAGCAAAGGACAGATTCAGAAAGCTTACAAAGGAATCATGACATTTATGTCAGGACTGAGTACATATTTGAAGAATAGTTATCCTGATTATACCAATAGTTCCTTATATTTTGGTTATATGGACATGACATATTTCGCTTTTACACCTACTGATTTGAAAATTAAGAAGCTAAAGATTGCCATAGTATATTTGCATGAAAAAGGAATTTTCGAGGTTTGGTTGGCTGGAAATAACAGAAAGATCCAGGCTGAGTATATCAATTTTATGAGTTGCAAAAATATTGGCAAATATAAATTGTCGCAGTTTCTTCCGGGAGTGGATTCCATCATTGAATCAATTATAGTTGAGAAGCCGGATTTTGACCATCCTGAGGAACTCAAGAAGCAAATTGAAATGAAGATGATTGAATTCGTAAATGATATCACTTCTATACTGGATGAACCACAAAGGGCATGATACATAGCAAAGTTTAAAGGATTTACAAAAACTTCAATGAATGGATGGTGTTTATGAATTGGAATGAAATTTTTGATGCAGTCCATATTCCTAATGATGAAGATATCAGGGAGTATATTGGTGAAGCAAAATCAATCTGGGATGAACTTAAAGCCTATATTGAAGAAGCATACCAGGTCAAACCTAAAATTAGATACAGCAAATGCTCTTTACAACCGGGATGGAATGTGAATTACAAGATGAGCAACAAATCCCTTTGTACCCTTTATCCGATGGATGGTTATTTTATAGCTTTGGTGGTTGTCGGACCAAAAGAGGAAGAAGAAGTAAAAATAGGCATGGATGCAGGATTATTTACTACCTATGTAAAAGAACTCTATGACAAGACAACTTATTCAGGCATGGGGAGATGGTTAATGATAGAGGTCAAAGACAACTCTGTCCAAAATGATATAAAGCATTTACTTGGAATCAGGGTCAGGCAGAAAATTATCTAATATTTCCATGGGATTGATATATAGCAGTAAACATGTATGCCGTTTTGGGTGGTTTTTAATAAAAAGGGTAAGTATAACAGGACTTGAAAATCCCATGTGCCAGTTAAGTATGAATTTTATAACGGTTGCCATTTTCAATATTGCTACATTACTTTAATATACTGTAAAATGAATATTAAATTTTATGCCGATAATATGAAATATCAATTGTGGATATAAACTGGTACGGTCCGCCTCCATCAAAATTATGGAAAACATCAAAAACTCTTCAAATATGAGGAGTTTTTTATTGTGGATGCCATTAGTTCAACTTAAACAAGATTAGCAATAATATCTCGACACTTTTTCATCCTTGTGTTAAAATAATTTATACTATGAATTCTAGGAGAAGAACGATGAAAATACTTTATAAAGGAAAAACTAAAAATGTACTTATGAATGAAGAGGATGGTTCGGTTTATCTCTTGTACAAAGACGATGCAACAGGAGAAAATGGGGTGTTTGACCCAGGCTCTAACACTGTTGGTGGCAGTGTGGAAGGTAAGGGAAATATTGGTCTTAAAATCTCTAAATACTTTTTAGAACTTATGGAAAAATACGGTATACCTACACATTATTTAGGTGCTGATATTGATAAAAATTTGATGAAGGTTAGAAATCTGACTGTTCCTAAGTTAGAATTTGTTTTAAGATATTTCACTGCAGGAAGTATGTGCCGTAGATTTACATTGGAAGAGGGAATACCATTTGATCCACCATATATGGAAGTTACTTTGAAAGATGATGAGCAGGGAGACCCTTTAATCAGTGAGAGACTATGTATCATGAAAGGTCTTTTGGTTAAAGGGCAATACGATGAAGCTTTAGGAGTTTTGGAAAGAGTCGGAGAAGTTCTTAAAAAAGAATTGACAGAAATGGGTCTTACATTAATTGATTTTAAAATAGAAATCGGATATGACAAAGACGGAAAAATGTATGTGGTAGATGAAATAACACCTGACATTTGGCGTGTTCGTGACAAGAATGGAAATATACCTAATCAAATTGAATGCGGTAAAATCATATTGAATAAAATTAACGGATAGTCTAAGGACTGTACTGCCTGCCTTGCTGGGGGCAGTTCTGATTTTTGTGGGAATGGTTGTATAGGGTTTCATGACTATAGTTATGATTATATATTTTTCTTTATGAATATTTAGAAATAAGGCTAAGGGGTTATTATGGATAAGGATACAATGCAATATGTAACAGTCTTAGGTGGAGTAAACATGGATATCCAGGGTTTTACAAAACACAAATTAATTCCTGCGGACTCTAATATAGGGACTGTTAAAATGTCCTTAGGAGGAGTAGGGAGAAATATCGGTGAAAACTTAGTCAGGCTTGGCATTAATACAAAGCTTATAAGTATTTTAGGAGATGATATTTACGGATCTAAAATCCTTGAAGAATCTGCTAAAATAGGGCTGGATATGAATGACAGCATGATAATTAATGATGAAGATACATCCATTTATCTTGCAGTATTAGATGAAGATAATGATATGTACATAGCAATAAACAGTATGGATATATTGGAAAAAATGACTGTTGGCTTTATTAATGAAAAAAAGAATATATTAAATAATTCCAATTTGCTTGTTTTAGATACAAATATTCCGGTAGATGTAATCGAATATTTGATAGATGAATATAAAAATAAAGTTATTTTTCTTGATACTGTTTCAGTAACTAAGTCAAAAAAGATAAAAAACTTAGTAGGACATATTCACACTTTAAAGACAAACAGACTTGAAGTAGAAGCAATAACAGGTATAGAATCAAGCGATGAAGAAAGTATTATAAAAAACGGTGAATATTTACTTAGCAAGGGAGTAAAACAAATTTTCATTACCCTTGGCAAAAATGGCGTATTTTATTGTAATAAGGATACAATGAAAATTATTAAGGCAAATAATATAAAATCTGTTAATGCAACAGGAGCAGGTGATGCATTTATGGCAGCATTAATATATTGTTATTTATCAGATATTGATATAGATGAAAGTGCAAAGATTGCAACAGCTGCATCAGTAATTGCACTTTCTCATGAAAATACAATTAATCCCAACATGTCTGTTGAACATATATATTTAAAAATGAAGGAGTTAAACTATGATAAAAAAGTATTTGGATATTAATCCTGAAGTTAAAGAAGCATTAGATAAAGGTAAACCGATTGTAGCATTGGAATCAACTATAATTTCTCATGGTATGCCATACCCTAAAAATGTAGAAACAGCATTAAATGTAGAAAAAATTATTCGTGATAACGGAGCTGTACCTGCCACAATCGCAATTTTAAACGGAATGCTAAAGGTTGGGCTTACAAACGAAGAAATCGAATATTTGGGAAAAGCACAAAACGTTATTAAAACTTCAAGAAGAGATATTCCATTTATTGTATCAAAAAAATCAGATGGGGCTACAACGGTGGCTTCTACAATGATAATTGCATCTTTTGCAGGTATAAAGGTTTTTGCTACAGGAGGAATTGGAGGCGTGCACAGAGGTGCTACAGAAACATTTGATATTTCTGCAGACTTGGAAGAATTAGCTCAAACAAATGTAGCTGTTGTATGTGCAGGGGCAAAATCTATTTTAGATATTGGATTAACATTAGAATATCTTGAAACTCATGGAGTTCCGGTAGTAGGTTATAGAACAGAAGAAATGCCTGCGTTTTATACTAAGAAAAGTGGTTTTAAGGTTGATTATATGCTAAATAGCCCTGAAGAAATAGCACATTCTTTAAAAGCAAAATGGGATTTAGGCCTTAAGGGAGGAATGGTTGTAGCAAATCCGATTGAAGAACAATACCAAATGGAGCATGATATAATAAATTTAGCAATAGAAAATGCTTTGAAAGAAGCTGAAGAAAATGGCATCAAAGGAAAAGAATCAACACCGTTTTTACTCGCTAAGGTTAAAGAAATTACTGGCGGTGACAGTCTTGAAGCCAATATAATGTTGGTATATAACAATGCACGCTTAGGTGCAAAAATAGCTGTTGAGCTTTCAAAATTATCGGAATAGAAAGATCTTAGACATGACCTTACACCTTAGGGTTATAAGCTAAAACACATATGTTAGTGAGCGGAGGAATTATGGAAAAGGATGTAATAATTGCTTGTGATTTTGGAAGTAAAGATGAAGTAATAGACTTTCTGACAAAATTTACAGAAGAAAAACCATATGTAAAAATCGGTATGGAATTATTTTACGGAGAAGGTCCTGAAATTATAAAACTAATTAAGTCAATGGGACATAAAATATTTTTAGACCTTAAGCTCCATGATATTCCTAATACTGTAAAGAAGGCTATGAGTGTTTTATCAAATTATAATATTGATATGGTAAACCTTCATGCATCTGGAACTGTTGCCATGATGGAGGCTGCAATTGCAGGATTGACCAAAGAGGATGGCAAAAGACCAATAGTGATAGCAGTAACACAACTTACATCAACAGATGAAGAAAGAATGCACAGTGATATTTTAATTGAAAAACCAATGGAAGAAGTGGTGATGCATTATGCTAAATGTGCAAAAACAGCAGGCTTGGATGGTGTTGTTTGTTCACCCCTCGAAGCATCCAAAGTTCATGATGTTTGCGGTAAAGAATTTTTGGCAATAACTCCGGGAATAAGGTTTGAAGACAACAATTTAGGAGACCAGGTTAGAGTTACTACTCCTGTAAAAGCTAAGGAATTAGGTTCTGATTACATTGTGGTAGGAAGACCAATAACTGAAGCAAAAGACCCGGTAGAAGCATACAGAAGATGTGTTAAAGAATTTGTTGGATAGAAGTCATAGGAGATACAATGAATAATTTTAAGAAATTTTTATATGACACCATATATTTAACAGTTGGTTGTCTTATAACTGCTTTTTCTGTTAATTTTATACTTAAGCCTAATGGTCTTATCACAAGTGGTATAACAGGATTAGCTATAATATTAGAAAAGTATTTATTAATTAACTATTCTTATATATACTACATTGCCACATTTATAATTTTGATTGCTACATTTATTTTGATGGGTAAAAAGGAAATTATGAAAATCATTTTTCTTTCAATTTTGTACCCTACTGTACTTTTATTAATGCAAGGTATTGATTTTAAATTTGTAGAAAATGACCTTTTGCTTGCATCAATTTACTTTTCCTTGTTTTATGGTATAGGGGTAGGAATGATTCTTCGTAAAGGTTTTTCCTTTGGAGGAACTGATACTATTGCAAGAATATTGAATAAGAAACTTTTCCCGTCAATTAATATAAGTTACTTGATGCTGATTTTGGATGGTTTTGTAATAATTACAGCAGCCTTTACATTTGGAAGAAATATTGCTCTATATTCAATTATAAGTCAATTGATATTTACTAAGGTTTGTGACTATATAATGTTTGGTTTTGGTACTAAACTGTACAAGCTTGAAATAATCAGCAATAAATATGAAGAAATAAGCAATTATATAATGCATGAATTAGGAAGAGGTGTAACTCTTTTTAAAATAAAAGGATGTTATACTAATGAAGAAAAAGTTCAAATTGAATCAATTTGCTCACCAAATCAAGCAGTCTTGGTACAAAGTCTCATTAAAAAAATTGAGCCGGGAGCATTTGTTAAAGTGTTGCCTGTTATAAATGTATGGGGCAAGGGCAGGAGATTTATAGATATCAGTACTGAAGACTAAAAATAGTAATTTTTAAATTTCATTATTAATTTTACTATTTTATCGTTTATTGCGTAAAATCAGTGAACAAATTTATGGTTTGACACCATATTTAATAAATGCTATAATCATTCTACGTTAACGGTAGGTGGAATTATGTCTAATAAAATTGTTGCAAATAACAAAAAAGCATATCATGAATATTTCATAGAAGAAAAATATGAAGCCGGATTAGTGCTTGTGGGAACAGAAGTTAAATCAATAAGGCAAGGAAAGGTTAATTTAAAAGATAGTTATGTTGGTGTTAAAAATGGTGAGGCATTTGTTTATAATATGCACATAAGTCCTTACGAAAAAGGGAATATATATAATGTAGATCCTTTAAGACCAAGAAAACTTCTTTTAAATAAAAGAGAAATAAGAAAACTTATCGGAT
>CAZCTI010000026.1:0-18113 GCA_964501385.1 uncultured Clostridia bacterium | reverse complement strand
CTTCACTTAAGGGCAATGGTTTATAATCAAAAACCCTTTTGTTTTTATATTTATATAAATTAGGTAATGGTTCTTTTTTGATGACGGATATATATTTTTCGGCGCCTTTTTCGCAGCGGTTTCCGGATACATAATATCTTCCGTCAGAAAACTTATTTATAGTTAATAAACAGTTGTTTGTGCAAAGGCCGCATCTTTCCATGGAAGTATTAAAGGAAAATTTGTCTAAGTCTTCTTCCTTGACAAAACTGCTTTCTATACCTGCCTCATACCTGTCTTTAGCAATAATTGCGCAACCAAAAGCCCCCATGATACCTGCTATATCAGGTCTTACAACTTCACGTTCTGTTATTTGCTCAAAAGCACGAAGAACTGAATTATTGTAGAATGTGCCTCCTTGAACAACTACCTTTTCTCCCAAAGAATCGAGTGAAGTGAGTCTTATTACTTTAAATAATGCATTTTTAATGACTGAAAAAGAAATTCCTGCCGAAATATCGCTTAATGTTGCTCCTTCTCTTTGAGCCTGTTTAACCTTTGAATTCATAAATACTGTACATCTGGTACCAAGGTCAACAGGATGTTTAGAAAATATTGCAGCTTCTGCAAATTCTTGAACTCTCATATCCAAAGACTTTGCAAATGTTTCAATAAATGAGCCGCAGCCTGAAGAACATGCTTCGTTAAGCATGATGGAATCTATAACTCCGTTTTTAATCACCATACTTTTCATATCCTGACCGCCAATGTCAATTATAAAATCAACACCCTTTGAGAAAAAGTCTGCAGCCTTGTAGTGGGCAACAGTTTCAATTTCTCCTATATCAACATTTAAGGCAGCTTTTATTAAATGCTCACCATAGCCTGTCACTGCAGTGTAGGCAATTTTAATTCCTTCATGTAAACATTCATAAAGCTCTTTTACAGCTCTTACTGCAGAATTTAAAGGGTTTCCTTCATTGCTTCCATAATAAGAATGAAGGATTTCACCATTTTCAGTAATAAGAACTATTTTTGTTGTAGTAGAGCCTGCATCAATACCTAAAAATGCAAGTCCAAAATATTCTTTAATATTTTTTCTTATGGCTTTATGTGTATTGTGACGCAATAAAAACTCTTTATATTCTTTTTCGTTTTCAAATAATGGATTTAAATCTTTTTTCCTATATTCGAATACAGAATGTTTTATTGTATCTATCATATTATGGTAAAATTCATTGAAACTTATCTGGTCATTATTTTCTGACATTAAAGCAGCACCAATTGCTACGAAATAATTGGCATTATCCGGGCATACAGAATTCTGTTTTGTCAGTTCCAAGGTTTCTTTAAATCTTTCTCTTAGTTCAGACAAGAAAAATAAAGGTCCACCTAAAAATGCCACATTTCCTTTTATAGGTCTCCCTTGGGCAAGTCCGCTTATTGTCTGATTTACAACAGCTTGAAAAACTGATGCTGCAATATCTTCCTGTCTTGCCCCTTCATTTAATAAAGGTTGAATGTCTGATTTTGCGAAAACGCCGCATCGGGAAGCTATGGGATAAATTGTTTTGTAGTTTTTTGACAATTCATTTAACCCTGAAGCGTCAGTCTTCATCAATACAGCCATTTGGTCAATAAACGCACCTGTACCTCCGGCACAGGAGCCGTTCATTCTCTGCTCTAAGTTCCCTGCTAGATATGTTATCTTGGCATCTTCTCCCCCAAGTTCTATAATTACATCAGTATCCGGAATAAATTTTTCTATTGCTACAGTTGATGCTTGAACTTCTTGAACAAATGGAATGTTTAAGTATTTTGATACATCAATAGCACCGGAGCCTGTAACGTTTATTTTTATTAAATTGTCCTTAAGATATTCAGATGAGTTTTTAATTATTTCAGCAACCGTACTTTTTATATCTGAATAATGTCTTTCGTATTGTTTATGGATTATTTTGCCGTTATCCATTACAGCAATCTTTACAGTAGTAGAGCCTATGTCTAATCCCACAAGATAACTTTTCATTTCTGCCTCCGTAGCTAAGGAATAATCCTTTGACTATGGAGATATTATATCATTTTATTGTTCGAAATCAACTGAAATAAAATGCGTTCCTGACATAGTGAATATGGAAATTTGTAATTTAATGGTGGATCTTGGGATATTATAACAATAATGTAACTTGTAATTTAAATATAAAAAGCTTATAATAAAAGAGACAAAAACGTTTGCATGACCCGATTCAAGAAATAAATTAATAATTATGAATTTCAGGAGGGTTTTATGAGTAAAAAGTTTTTAACACTTATTAGTGTGCTATTGATTTTCACAATGCTTGTTACTGCGTGCGGCAATACAGGCACATCAGCAAAAGAGGATACAATCAAAATCGGTTGGATTGGTTCTATGACAGGTGACCAGGCTGTTTGGGGAACTTGTGAAAGCAATACTGTAAAAATGCTGATTGAAGAAGTAAATGCAAAGGGTGGTATACTTGGCAAACAGGTTGAAGGTATTTACTATGATACGAAGGGTGATGCTGCTGAGGCTGTAAATGCAACAAAGAGGCTTGTATCACAAGATAAAGTTGTTGCTATAATCGGTCCTAATGCAAGTGGTCAAGCAATATCTATAGCATCAGTTTTAGAAGAATATAAGGTTCCTGACATTGCTACGGTTGCTACCAATCCAAAAGTTACTGTAGGTGATGATGGAAAAGTAAAGCAATTTAACTTTAGAGTTTGCTTTATTGACCCATATCAGGGAGCAGTAGCTGCAGGCTATGCATATGACAGATTAGGCTTGAGAAATGCAGCAGTTCTTTATGATGTAGCAAGTGATTACTCACAGGGATTCACTGAATTCTTTGAGAAAACATTTACCGAAAAGGGAGGTAAGATTGTAGCAAAAGAAGGCTTTAAAGAAGGAGACGTTGAATTTAAACCTCAGTTGAGTAAAATAAAAGATGCAAATCCTGATATGATACTTATGCCTTACTATTATAAGGAAGTAGCATTAAGTGCAAATCAAGCAAGAGAATTAGGTATTGACGCAGTTTTAATCGGTGGTGACGGATGGCCTTCAGAACAGTTAATGACAATGGCAGCAGATGCCATCGAAGGAAGCTATGTAGTAAATCATTTAGATTTCAATGATCCTGAAGTAAAGCCACTTCAAGAAAAATATTCTGCTAAATATAATCTTCCCATGGAGTTAAATGGTTATATGGCTCATGATGCATTCCTTTTATTACAAGCGGCAATAGAAGATGCTAAAAGTGCCGACCCGGTAAAAATTACTGAATCTTTGACAAAAGTAACTGTACAAGGGGTAACGGGAACAATTAAAATAAGTCCTGATGATCATAATCCTGTTGGAAAAGAAGCTGCAATAGTAAGAATTGAAAGTGCAGATTACATATTCCAAGAAAAATACGGTTTACAATAATCAATAGGCGGGGCAACCCGCCTCAATTTAAAGAGGAGGTTGTATGAGCTATTTTTTACAGCAAGTAATTAACGGTTTGTCATTAGGTAGCGTATATGCCTTAATGTCTGTGGGATATTCACTTGTATATAGTATAATGAATTTTTCTAACTTTGCTCACGGCGGAGTTATTATGATAGGTGCATACATAGGATATTTTTGCCTAACACTGTTTAAGGTACCATTTTTTATTGCATTTATATTATCTGCAGTAGGCACGGGGTTATTGGCAGTAAGCATGGAAAAAATAGTATATAGGCCATTAAGAAAAAGAAATGCACCGTTTCTTTACTTTATTATATCTGCAATGGGAGCTTCGATATTTTTGGAGAATATAGTAATTGCATCTCCCATAGGGCCTACATTCAGGTCCTATCCTGCCATTTTTTCTACTGCTCCCATAATGATTGGGGATATTGCATTAGGTAGAATTGATATATTAATGTTTTTGATATCTGCAATAAGCTTGATAGGATTGATGTATATAATAGAAAAAACAAAAATCGGATTGTCAATCCGGGCAACATCTTACAGTATTAAGGGAAGCACCCTTATGGGAGTAAATGTTGATATGGTTATATTTATAATATTTTTGCTGGGAGGCGTGTTAGCGGGATTAGCGGGTATGCTTTTTGGAATGAAATATACCGTGTATCCTCAAATTGGTAATATTACTACAAAATCCTTTATTGCTGCTGTTTTTGGAGGATTGGGAAGTTTACCTGGTGCTATAATAGGCTCCATACTTCTTGGTCTTATAGAAACAATGACTTCCGGATACTTATCATCACAATACAGAGACTTAATTGCTTTTGCACTTCTTATATCCGTACTCATATTTAAGCCTACGGGTTTGATGGGTAAAACAACGGAAGATAAGGCTTAGGAGGTAGACTATGAGTTGGGGTTATGTATCAGGAATACTAATATTATCAGGTATAAACTTAATGACAGTATTAGGTTTATCACTATTGACGGGATTTACAGGTTTATTTTCTTTCGGGCATGCCGGATTTATGGCAATTGGTGCCTATACTGCTGCCACAATTACTATGAAGCTTAATATTTTGCCTGATTCCATGTTTTGGCTGCATTTTTATATAGCATTGATAGCAGGCGGATTAGTTTCTATGTTTATAAGTTTGATTATTGGAAAACTAACCTTAAATTTAAAGGGAGACTATTTTTGTATTGCAACATTAGGATTTGGAGAAGCTATAAGGCTTATTCTTGACAATGTACAATATTTTGGAGGAGCAAGAGGTCTTCCAAGCATTCCTACTCAAGGAACTACAACATTGGCAAATGTTGTAATAATAAATGTAATTGCAATTACCGTGTTAGTACTTATTATAAGGTCTCGGCACGGAAGAAATATGGTTGCCATAAGAGAAGAAGAATTGGCTGCTCAAACTATTGGAATAGATGTTTTTAAATATAAACTGACATCCTTTGCCATAAGTGCTTTTTATGCAGGGGTTGCAGGGGGCTTAATGGCACATTATTTAGGATATATTCAGCCTGTTATGTTTAAGATGGTTAAATCCACAGAACTAACAATAATAGTAATTTTCGGAGGATTAGGAAGCGTATCAGGAAGTGTTATAGGAACTATTCTCTTAACATTTTTACCGGAGATTCTCAGAAGCTTCTCTAATTGGAGGCTTGTTTTGTACGGTGTTGCAGTAATACTTATTATGATTACAAGACCTCAAGGTCTTATGGGAGGAAAAGAGTTCAGTATTAAAGGAATAATAAGATTTATTAATAAAAAACGACATAAGGGGGAGGTTAAATCATGAGTGTGCTTTCTCTTAATAATTTAACTAAGCAATTTGGAGGTTTAACTGCCGTAGATAATGTAACCTTTGATATTGAAGAAGGTGAAATTTTTGGTTTAATAGGTCCAAACGGTGCAGGGAAAACTACAATATTTAATTTAATAACAGGAATTTACAGTATTACAAGCGGTGAAATTTACTTTTATGATAAAAAGATTGAAAATGTTAAAACTTTTGAAATAGCAAATATGGGAATTACAAGGACATTTCAAAATATAAGGCTTTTTAAAAAGCTCACTGCTTATGATAATGTTCTTACTGCATGCCATAAGTTAGCTGATTACAGCCTTGCTGACTCTGTTATAAGGTTTGGAAAATTTAAAGCACAGGAGAAATTATTAAATGATAAGGCATCAGGGTTGTTAAAATTAATGGGCTTGTGGGATTATAAGGATGTAGTTGCATCTAATCTTCCTTATGGGCTTCAAAGAAAGCTTGAAATAGCCAGAGCCTTAGCATTGGAACCTAAGCTTTTGCTTTTAGATGAGCCTGCAGCAGGTATGAACCCTGAAGAAACAATGCAGCTGATGGAATTGATTAGGGAAATAAGAGGCAGGTTTAAGCTTACAGTGCTTATAATTGAGCATCATATGGATTTGATAATGGGTGTTTGTGACAGAATTTTCGTGCTTAATTTTGGCATCCCTTTGGCTCTTGGAACACCGAAGGAAGTTCAGGAAAACAAGAATGTTGTTGAAGCTTATCTTGGGAAGGAGGAGAGCCATGCTTAATGTGAATAATTTAAATGTTTTTTATGGCGGTATTCATGCCCTCAAAGGAGTAACAATAGACGTTCCTGAAGGTGAGATTGTTACGATTATAGGCTCTAATGGAGCAGGTAAATCAAGTCTTATAAATGCAATCAGCGGTATTGTCAAGTATAAGGAAGGTGAAGTAATTTACAAGGGTGAAAAACTTCCTAAATTAGCTCATAAAATTGTTAAGGCCGGAATTTGTCAGGTTCCTGAAGGAAGGGTAATTTTTGCAAACCTTACTGTAATGGAAAATTTAAACATGGGAGCTTTTTTAAGGAAGGATAAAAGTGGTATCGATAAAGATATGAAAAGAGTATTTGAGCTTTTTCCCATATTAAAAGAAAGAGAAAATCAAATTGCAGGAACCCTTTCAGGCGGAGAACAGCAGATGCTTGCCATGGGTAGAGGTCTTATGTCGAGTCCCGAGCTTATACTTCTTGACGAGCCTTCCTTAGGTCTTGCACCTTTATTGATAAATACAATTTTCGATATTATTATAGAAATTAAAAATATGGGAAAAACAATACTTTTAGTTGAACAAAATGCTTTTAAAGCATTGTCTATTGCAGATAAGGCATATGTTTTGGAGCAAGGTGTGGTTACAATAGAAGGACTTGCTTCAGACCTTATAAAAGATGAAAGAGTTCAAGAAGCATATTTAGGAAAGAAGAAGTTAGAATCTAACTTGTCATAGTAAGTTACTGTTAATTAACAAGGGACGAATTTGCTGTCATCATTAGATGACAGCAAATTCGTCCCTTGTTATCATTTTTATTTTTTGGTGTTGATTTTATTATAGTATAAAGTTATTATATAATTAATAAAAATAAATGAGGTGATTTTGATGAAGCTTACTTTCTTAGGACACTCTGCATTATTAATAGAGGAAGGAAATTTCAAGGGGCTTATTGATCCCTTTATAACAGGTAATTCTTTATGTAAATCGTGCCTTGATGATTTAAATGGTATTACTCATATTTTTGTAACTCATGGACATGGTGATCATATAGGAGATACGGTAGAAATAGCAAAAAGAAATAGGTCATTGATAATTACTAATGCTGAAATTTCTGCATATTTAGGGAAATTTAAATTAAGTACTCATGCCATGCATATTGGAGGAAGGACAAAGTTTGATTTTGGGACGGTGAAAATGACCAATGCTCTTCATGGTTCGGGTATTTCTGACAATGGTAATATGATTTACGGAGGTAATCCGGGAGGATTTGTTATAGAGGTAAATGGAAAGAAAATCTATCATGCCGGTGACACGGGGCTTACATATGATATGAAATTATTGGAAGATGAAAAAATAAATGTTGCATTTCTTCCTATAGGGGGAAATTATACAATGGATATTGATGATGCAGTTATAGCAGCTGATTTTATTAAAGCAAAAACAGTGGTACCCATGCATTATAATACATTTGGAATTATTAATGCTGATCCTAATGATTTTAAAAACAAAGTAAAATCATCGGATGTAATAATACTTGATATTAATGAAAGTATTAATATATAAATTATTTGATTGTTGAATAGTAAAAATTCATATGATATAATAACCTTACGCCATTAACCAAATCAAAGATTTGGACGGCTGAAAGAACATTGTATCGGTGTGAAGCAAAACCATTAGGTTTTGCACTTATGATATAATAAATTCATAAGGTGCGTTATAATTAGGGAGGTTTTATATGTTTGCTTTAATATTAATACTAAATGATATTTATAAACTTGATGATATTAATGAATTATTCTATGAAGAAGAAATTGGGGCTACTTCAATAGACAGCCAAGGAATGGGCAAGGTGCTTTTGGACCATAATATAAATTTGCCAATGTTAGATAGTGTCAGGAAATTAATTGATGGAAGAAAACCTTACAGTAAAATAATATTCAGTGTGATAAAAGATAAAGAAAAGCTTGATAAAGTTGTTGAAAAAATTAAAAAGGAATTAGATTATTTTGATGAACCGGGAACAGGATTTATGTTCGTGATGCCTGTTATAGAAGTGTATAGCTACAATGCGGATAAATAAGAATTAAATATAATTATAACGAAGGTATGATTAAATTGATCATACTTTTTTTGTATGCAAAGGAACGGGGACACACCTCTATAGTCGGGATAGTCTCTGAGGTAGAGGAATGTCCCCAATTTGAGAAAATAATTATTGACAATGATTATCAGTTGACATATAATTATATTAAGCAATTGATAATGATTATCAATATCGCAATTCGGAGGTATAGTATGACATTAGATAATATAAAACCAGGTCAAGGTGGAGTTATTTCCACAATAGGCGGTCAAGGTTTATTAAGAAGAAGGCTTCTTGATATGGGTTTGACACCAAATACCCGTGTAAAAGTTAGAAAGGTTGCACCAATGGGTGATCCCATAGAATTATCTTTAAGAAGCTATGTATTGACCATACGTAAAGAAGAAGCAGCAAAAATAGAGCTGAAAGAGGTATTTGGAATATGAATCACATTATTGCCCTTGCAGGAAATCAGAATTCCGGAAAAACCACCTTGTATAATAACCTAACAGGAAGCAATCAGCATGTTGGTAATTTTCCAGGTGTGACAATTGAGAAAAAGGAAGGACAATTAAAAAAACATAAGAATATTTCTTTGGTGGACTTGCCTGGGATTTATTCATTATCTCCTTATACCATGGAAGAAGTTGTTACTAGGGATTTTTTATTGAAGGAAGGGCCTGATTTAATATTAAATATTGTAGATGCAACAAATATTGAAAGAAATTTATACTTATCACTTCAGCTTATGGAATTATCCATACCCATGGTTATTGCACTCAATATGATGGATGAAGTAATAGCCAGTGGGAATTCAATAGATGTACAAAAATTGTCCTGCCATTTGGGAATACCTGTAGTTCCTATATCTGCAAGCAAAGGTGAAGGAATATCGGAATTGATTGATGTTGTACTAAAAACTATTAAGGAAAAATCAAGTCCTAAGAAACTTGACTTTTGTGTAGGTGAAGTGCATAAAGCTATTCATTCTATTTCACACTTAATAGCTGACCAGGCAGAAAGAGAAGGATATCCCACAAGATTTGCTGCAACAAAGCTTGTAGAAGGTGATGAGCCTACAATTAAAAGTTTGAAAATTTCTGAAAATCAACAGCACATAATTGAACATGTTGTAAAAGATATGGAAGAAGCTTTAAAAACTGATAGGGAAGCAGCTTTAGCAGATATGAGATATTGCTATATTGAGCAAATATGCGAAGATACAGTAATAAAAAAGCAAGAAACTCATGAGCAGCAGCGTTCTGAAAAAATAGATCAAGTATTGACACATAAGTATTTTGGTATACCTATATTTTTTGGTATTATGCTTTTTATATTTTGGGTAACATTTAATGTATTAGGAGCTCCCCTTCAAGAATTGCTTGAAGGCTTAATTTCCGGATTCACAGAAATGGTATCAAATGCAATGATTGCTTATAATGTAAGTCAGTGGCTACAATCCTTGGTAATTGACGGTATATTTGCTGGTGTTGGAAGTGTTTTGTCGTTTCTGCCTCTTATTGTAATTTTATTTTTCTTCTTATCTTTTTTGGAAGACAGCGGATATATGGCAAGAGTAGCATTCCTAATGGATAAATTATTAAGAAAAATCGGATTATCAGGAAGGTCATTTGTACCGATGCTTATTGGGTTTGGATGCAGTGTACCTGCAATCATGGCAACAAGAACATTGGCAAGTGAAAGAGACAGAAAAATGACTATTGTATTGACACCTTTTATGTCATGCAGTGCAAAGCTTCCTATTTATGGTATGATTACTGTGGCATTTTTTCCTGAAAATGCTGCAGCAGTAATGGTTGGGCTTTATTTCATGGGAATGGCAGTTGCTGTATTGTCAGGTTTATTATTAAAAAATACTATATTTAAGGGGGAACCAGTACCGTTTGTAATGGAATTGCCTGCTTATAGAATTCCTTCAAGAAAGAGCATTATGCTTAATATGTGGGACAAAGGCAAGGACTTTATTCAAAGAGCATTCACTGTTATTTTCTTAGGTACAATAATTATATGGTTTCTACAAAGCTTTAATTGGTCTTTTGATATGGTTGAAGACAGCTCAAATAGTATACTCGCTTTTTTAGGCTCTTTGATTGCACCGATTTTTATACCATTAGGATTTAATGATTGGAGAGCATCAACAGCATTAATTACAGGATTAACTGCTAAGGAAGCGGTCGTAAGTACATTGAGCGTATTAACAGGAGCTGTTACGGATACTCAACTTTCCGAAGCTTTGTTTACAATGTTTACTCCCTTGAGTGCATTTGCATTTTTGACATTTGTTTTGTTGTACATGCCTTGTATTGCTGCCTTTGCAGCTACAAAAAGGGAGCTTGGATCAATAAAGTATGCTGTTTTGACTGCCTTATTCCAAACTGCTACTGCATTTATTGCCGGGATGGCAGTTTATCAGATAGGAAGCATATTTTTTTAGGAGGTTATAAATGAACTTTGCAGATGGTGTTATTATATTAATTATTGTAGTGATTGTTACAGCAGTAGTTATAGTTATGAAAAAACAAAAAAAAAGCGGCAGTGGCTGCCATTCCGGTTGTGCAGGATGCAGCAAGGCTAATAATTGTTCTATAAAAAGATGATAAATGATGAGATTTGACCGACTAAAGCCTTCAGAATGGCACTGCATTAAGTATGTTCATAGCAATGACAAAGATATATTCAAAGTAATGATAAAATTAAAAAGGATTTGAGTTTATGTTAAACTCAAATCCTTTAATATTTAGATAAACAGATTTACATTTGATTCTTCAGCATCAGCTAAATACGTTCCAACTCCTGCATATTCGATACCGTCAATTAATTCTTCCTTTGTAATTCCCATTACGTCCATGGACATGGTGCAGGCAATCATTTTAACACCATTTGCCATTGCTTTTTTAATTAAGTCTTCCAATGAATCAATATTCTTATCTTTCATTACCTTGCGCATCATGGCAGTTCCCATGCCACCCATATTCATTTTGGACAGTTTAAGTTTTTTTACTCCTTGTGGCATCATTTTGCCAAACATTGCATCAATAAATGGTTTTTTGATATGTTGAGTTTCAGTTTTTCTTAAAACATTAAGTCCCCAGAATGTAAAAAACATTGTAACAGGTCTTCCCATGGCAGCAGCACCATTGGCAATAACAAATGATGCAAGAACCTTATCCATATCACCACTAAATACTATGATTGTTTTACCGTCATTTGCGGGTATTGGAGCAGTTGTGTTTTTGCTGGATAGGGGTTTAAAATTACCTGAGGTTCCCTTTTGTAAATATACTATATTATTTTTACCTTCTCTTTCTACCTTTAAAAGTGTGTTACCTGTTCTTCTGCTCCAAGCTTCAACATCTTTTGCGAATCCTGAATCTGTGGCAGATACTTTAATTATTTCACCATCATTAATATTTTTTATTGTTTCGTATACCTTCATTATAGGACCAGGGCACTGTAAGCCACTGCAATCTACCTGGATAGATGCTTTAATCTCATCTGTATTATTTCTTGAATTTTCTTGAATATTTATTGAGCCCTCTATTGGTTCATTTGATTCCAAAATATTATCATTAAAATATTTATAATAAATCGATTTGTAAAAGTTTGTTCCTGCTGGATAAACCATTACATTTTTAAATCCCTTTTCCATTAAAGCTCTTGCTGCATTGTAGGAGCGTACTCCTATGGCACAAAGTATAATTATATTGTCATCTTTATTTAATTCGAACATTCTGTTTCTAAGTTGACCTAAAGGGATGTTTACTGTTCCTGGTATATCAAATACCATGTGCTCCATATCTTCTTTAATATCCAGCAATGTGTATGCACTTGGCTTTGATGGATCTAAATCATTCCATTTGCTAAATTTTATTTTATTTTCTATTATGTTTTCAGCAACAAAACCTAACATGTTAACAGGGTCTTTGGCTGAAGAATAAGGTGGGGCATATGCAAGCTCCAATTCCTTTAAATCATAAATGCTGCCCCCTAAACGTATAGTTGTAGCTATTGTATCTATTCGTTTATCAGCCCCATCTTCTCCTACGATTTGAGCTCCATAAATTTTCTTGCCATCTGTAGAGAAAATAAGTTTTAATATCATTTCAGAAGATTCCGGATAATATCCTGCATGAGATTTTTGTGAAATTATTGCGGTATAGTAATCCTTACCTTCAGACATACCCATTCTTACTAAAGTTTTTTCGTTGGCACCTGTAGAAGCAACAGTTAAATCAAAAACCTTGGCAATTGATGTACCTTGAGTGCCTTTATATTCTTCCTGGGCACCATAAATATTATTGGCACATATTCTTCCTTGCTTGTTGGCAGGGCCTGCAAGAGCAATCATTGCCTTACCCTTGTTTATATATTCTTCTACTTCAATAACATCACCAATTGCATATATACTTGGGTCAGATGTTTTTAAATATTTATCTACAACTAGACCGCCTCTTTGATTAAGCTCAAGGCCTGCATCTTTTGCTAATTGACCGTTAGGGCGAACTCCTATTGACAGTATAACCATATCTGCTGTTAATGTTTTTCCGCTTGCAAGAGTTATTATTACTTTATCATCTTCATTTTTAAATTTTGATACACCGTCTCCTAATATTAGCTCTACACTATTAGACACCATGTTTTCCTGTACTAATTGAGCCATTTCATAATCTATTGGAGCCATAACCTGGTCCATTGCTTCGGCTACGGTAACATTTATTCCTGCGTGGTGAAGATTCTCTGCTACTTCAAGACCAATAAATCCTCCGCCTATTACAACTGCATTTTTGGGTTTTTTTTCATTTATGAATTTCTTTATTTCATCAGTATCAGGAACAGTCCATAATGTGAAAATACCCGGTGAATTTATTCCTTCAATGGGTGGCTTCAAAGGGGATGAACCTGTGGATATAATTAATGTATCATAAGTTTCGGTATAAATATCTCCTGTTTTTAGGTTTTTTACATCAACTGATTTATATTCTTTGTTTATAGAAATAACCTCTGATTCAACTCTTACGTCTACATTATATTTATTTGACATAGCTTCGGGAGTTTGCAACAATAAGGAAGCTCGTTCCTTTATAACATTTCCTATATGGTATGGAAGACCACAGTTTGCATATGAGATATAAGGTCCTCTTTCAAACATTATTATTTGTGATTCTTCGTCAAGTCTTCTAAGTCTTGCAGCAGCAGATGCACCCCCGGCAACGCCGCCTATTATTAAAATTTTCTTGTTCATAAGTTCTCCTATTAAATATCTAAGATTTTTATTATTATATTTTTCACTTCATCATTTATAATTTTATAAATGATTTCAGTTCCGTTTCTTTCTGCTGACAAAATACCTGCTGATTTAAGTTTGGAAAGGTGCTGTGAAACAGTAGGCTGCGGAACATCCAAGCAGCCTTGTATATCAGTAACATTGCTTTGATTTTCTTTAATTAACATGGCTAAGATACAAAGTCTTACAGGATGAGATATTGATTTGAACAACTCTGCTTTTTCTTCTAATAATGCTTTTGTTTTTTCTTTATTACTTAAATCCATTAAATCCTCCTAATATTAATATATTACTATATTAGAATATTAGCATATTGAAATATAATATGCAAGTAAATTTATTAATAAAAGATGATTAATTTTGCGAAATTATGGTAAAATGTTAATAACTACTATAATAAAGAGGTAAATATGGAAATTATAACATCTTATGACGAATTAACATATCTTATTGAAAACAATGATATGGTGATGATTTATTTTGGAAGTGAAGGATGCGGCGTATGTAAATCAATGAAACCTAAAGTAAAAAATATGATTGAAAGATTTCCTAATATTAAAGCAGTAATAGTGGAAGCAGATAAGAATTTAAAAATAGCTGCAAAATTTAATGTTTTTACCATCCCCGTAATATTATTATATATTCAAGGAAAAGAAACAATCAGAGAGGTAAGAATTATAAGTTTGGATAATTTAGAGCAGAAAATTTCAAGGTATTGTCAAATATTTTATATTCAATGAGCAACAAAGCTTATAATTTTTCGTCCGATAGATTATGATCAGTTTCCATTAAATCATCAATATTTTGTCCGGTTAACCATTCCTGCATTTCATCTCGGTTAAAAATCAAGGGCATTCTGTTGTGAATGTGGGAAACTGAATCATTGGCATTACGAGTTATTATTGTATAGAATATATCCATATTTGATTCAAACATGCTTAGTTGCTTGTTATCTTTGTTTGTAACAACATTATATAATCCTGCCATATAAACATTGGAATTAGGATTATTTATTTTATATTTATCCTTGCCATGCTCTTCTTTTTTCCATTCAAAATAATAAGAAGCAGGCACAATACATCTGTTTGATGAAACAAGATTTTTAAACATTTGCTTTTCATTTATTGATTCAGCTCTTGCATTTATTATTACTCCCTTGCCGTCCCATTTAGGAAATCCCCATTTAGCCAAAATAGGCTTCATTTTATTGTTATCCTCAATATAGATGGGAGCAATATTTGTGGGAAAAATTTCACCTGTTTTATAATTTTCATATATATTTTTTTGAGCTTCATGTAATATTCTTTTTAGTTCATCGTTATCAATATCAATATAGTATCTGCCGCACATAATAACCTCATTTAAGAATTAACAGCATATATTTCTTTAAATATTTTCATAGTGTCAAGTACACTTTCGTGAATAACTGATTTCACATCAAAATGGAGTAATTTAAATGTATTTTGAAGTACAAAACCTATGCTGAATACATATACAACTGTTCCTAATCCAACCTTAGCACCCAAAATCCATCCTATTAATAAAACAGTTCCTTCGATAGAACCTCTTATTATCCCAATGGGAATAGCAGGGAATTTCTTTCCTAAGGCTACCATTAAGGAATCTCTTGGACCTGCTCCCATGCCTACACTTATATAAAGGTAGGTTGAAAAGCATACAATAATTTGACCGGTAATCAGCATTAACAAGCCCGTGAAAAAATTTGTCATATATGGTACAATATTAAAGCTTCTAATTAAATCAGCAAAAACTCCTATGAGTATTGTATTTAGAATTGTTGAAATACCAACTTTTTCTTTAAAAAATAAAACCAAAGCTATTAAAATCAAAATTCCCGTAATTATTGATACGTTGCCGTAAGAAATTCCTGTTACCTTATTAATGCCTATACCGAATGCATCCCAGGGTGCAAGCCCTATATCTGCATGAATACAAAAAACTAAACCTAAAGCATATGTAAAAAGAGCGATTATTAATTTTGCAGTTTTTTTAATGTATTTTTCCATGATGACCTCCAAATATTTATTATAATCATTCTATATGAAATTATAAAAAATAACAATATTTAAATAAACAAAAATAAGTTGTTGACATTAACGTTACGTAAATGTATACAATGTATTTGTAAGGAGTGAGGATATGGAATATACAATAAAAAAACTAAGTTCATTGGCAGGTGTAAGCAATAGGACATTAAGGTATTACGATGAGATAGGAATCCTTAAGCCGGCAAGAATTAACTCATCCGGATATCGTATATATGGACAGGAAGAAGTTGACAAGTTGCAGCAAATATTATTCTACAGGGAATTAGATATCAGCTTAGACATTATAAAAAATATACTTTCTTCACCTGACTATGATGAAACTGTTGCTCTTAGAGAACATCAAAGAAACCTCCTTGCAAAGAGAGAACAACTAAATATTTTAATTGATAATTTAGATAAAACAATAATGTCTAAAGAAGGGAGAATTATTATGAGCGATAAAGAAAAATTTGAAGGATTTAAGAAACATATGATTGAAGATAATGAAAAGAAATTTGGTAAAGAAATAAGAGAAAAGTATGGAGAAGAAGCTGTAAAAAAATCCAATCAACAGTTTAAAAATATGACTGAAGAACAGTACAAGGAGTTGGAGGAATTAGGCAATTCTGTAATCGAAAATTTAAAAATAGCTATGGAAACCAATGACCCGGCGGGAGAGTTAGCACAAAAAACTGTAGAGCTTCATAAACTGTGGATTACATTTTGCTGGGGTAGCTATGACAAAGAAGCACATGCCAATTTAGCTCAAATGTATGTGGATGATGAAAGATTTAAAGCATACTATGATAAGGCAAAAAATGGAGCTGCGGAATTTTTACGAGATGCAATATGGATTTATACAGGAAGAAAATAAATAAGCGATTGGTGATCCAGTCGCTTTTTGTTGCAATGACTTAATAAAACAAATATGTCATATAGCTGGTGGTTTCTTCTGTAATCTTTTTTAATATAAGCTCTGAATTGCTGTGATTTAGCACAGTTTTTTCTTTTGAGCCTAATTTATCCATCAGTTTAAGCATTGTTATAACAGATATTGGCGAATCTAAATTATCATTAGTAAAAGACATAATTTTGTTTATATCTTTATTTTTTATTGCTTCCATGCTTATTGAATCCATTTTATCAGCGTTCTGTAAATTTAAATAGTGTGAAAAATCGATTGAGGCAATAAACAAAGTTTCTTCCATATTTAAATTTTCATACAGTGCATTTGTCAATGTTTCCACATCCTCTAATTTCAATTGCTTTGTTAAAACTAAGGTTACAACTTTAACACTTTTTAAATAATAATTAATAAATGGAATAATTGAAGATGTAGAATGTTCCATGGTTAATTTGTCATCATTTTCTATTACAAAGTTATATCTCAACAATTTCTCTGTTAATTCACTGTCTGTCTCTAAAATTCCTGTTGGTGTTTGCCAATTGCTTAATGTTGTAAAGATTTTACCTTTATTGGTGCTTTCGTGGTCAGGACCAATCAATACCACTGTTTTGTATTTGTGTTGTTTTATATTTTGAAATATTTCATGAATTAAATCCTTTGCAACAAAATGATGGGGTACTATACAGCCCTTTACAGTACCCACATTTAAAGGTGTTTCATATTCAGGAATATTAATAAAATCTTTTGTATTGTAATATAAACATTCAATATTTCTGCTGTTATAAAGGTATGGCTCGGGTTGTTTTTTATTTGCTGTGTTATTAAAAGCAAATATACTTCCCATAATTGCTATAAACAACAGAAATAAAACTATTATTTTAAATATTTTGTTCAATATTTATACCTCGTTATACTTTGTCAAACCACTTTGGGGACGGACCTTGAAATTCCTACCGGGAATTTCAAGGTCCGTCCCCAGAATTCCAGAATTTTTATTTTACTGTCAATGTTTCTTTGTTAAGGTAATTTAATTTGGTTTCCAAGTTTTCTTTTATAACAACATAATCCACTGTATACTCACCCTTTTGTGCAGCTTGAATATAAAATGTAATAGGAATTGCAGCGAAGGTTTGCCTGTTATAATAGAAGAAAAGTCTTAGCTTCTGACCATTTTCTTCAACCCAAAAGGGCCACTTCCTGTCAAGTTCGATAAACCTGAAACCTGCAGGAACCACATATGTTATTTCATAATTTCCTGCTATTACATCGTTGCTAAAAGAGGGCATAATGGTTACTTTAACTAAGTCAGAATGATTGTATGACATTTGACTTTCAGTAGAATCTTTAAGGTTATAAGTAATATTGATGGAAAAATCATCTGTTTTATTCTTTTCCAAATCATCTTTGTTTCCCAATGCATCAACCTTGCAGGCTATACTGCCTTTGATGTTTTTAAACTTAATATCTTGAATTTTATCTTTTGGAACGGAAAAATTTTCTCTGTCAAATAATTTTAATTTGTAGGTTATATCTTTACCTTCTGAACTTACAGTCACTTCGCCAAACAAGTCTTTAATTTCATCCAAGCTCATAATATTTCTGTCCATAATATATATGAGTTGCTCGAAATTTGAAAGAGTGAACTTAGAAGGATTATTATAAATATATTTAAATAACTTGTCGCTTGATTCATAATCTTGAAGCTTGCATCCTAAAATGGATATCAGTGCTGTCAATTCATAG
>CAZCTI010000025.1:15886-18650 GCA_964501385.1 uncultured Clostridia bacterium | reverse complement strand
GACATTTATGAAGAGGACAGTAAAATATTTATTTATTGCAATGACATTTATAATGTTATTCTACATAGTAAATAATAGGGTTTATTTAATTGAAGGAAGCGAAAAAAACATAAGTAATGAAGTGAAATTAGAAAAATCCCAACAAATAATAGTGGGTTATTATCCTGCATGGAAATCATATACGGGATATACCCCTGAAATGGTTGATGTCAGTAAATTAACCCATATAAATTATGCTTTTGCTGATATTGGACAAGACTACAGAATTAAAATGGGGTATGCTGACAAGGACCCTAAAAATTTTGAAATGTTTAATTCTCTTAAGACAATAAATCCTGATTTAAAGGTTCTTATTTCTGTAGGTGGATGGAATTGGTCGGGAAGATTTTCTGATATGGCCTCAACTGAACAAAATAGGATTAAATTTGCAGACAGCTGCGTCGAATTTATTGTGAAATACAAACTTGATGGAGTCGATTTGGATTGGGAGTACCCTGTAAGCGGAGGGCTTATAACTAATTCTAAAAGACAAAATGATAAACAAAATTTTACTTTGCTATTAATGACAATTCGAGAAAAGTTGGATGCTCAAGAAATAAAGGATAATAAAAATTATTTGCTTACAATTGCTGCCGGAGCAAGTAATCATTACATAAAAAACACAGAGGTTGATAAATTTCATAATTATTTGGATTATGTAAATTTAATGACTTATGATTTACACGGGCCTTGGGATTTATATTCAGATTTTAATTCAGCACTGTATGACAATGAAGACAAGTCAGATCAATATAAAATAAGTATTGATTCAGCCGTTGCTTCTTGGTTAAATGCAGGGTTGCCACCTTACAAGTTAGTGGTTGGAGTTCCTTTTTACGGTTACAAATACGACGTATTAAATAATATAAATGATGGTCTTTATCAAAAACATACTAATGGCAAAGCAATTAGTTACAAAGATATTGCAGAAGATTATATTAGCAATCCAAATTACAAAAAAATCTTCCATGAAAAGTCTTTGGTGCCATGGCTTTATAACGGTAAAACATTTATAAGCTATGATGATTCTAAATCTGTTTTATTGAAGGCAGAATATATTAAAGAAAAGAATTTGGGTGGTGCAATGATTTGGGAATTAAGCCAGGACTATGAAGGTGAGCTGTTAAATTCACTGTATGATGGTATTTATAATACTACATCTAATGCAAAGGACTATCAAGGTCATTGGGCTCAAGCTATTATAGAAAAGTGGTTAGATACAGGTTATATAACAGGATATCCCGATGGAAATTTTAGACCTGAGAATCTTATAACAAGGGCAGAATTTGTTAAAATGGTAAACAGTTTGTTTAAACTTAAGGACAAAGCTGAAATTGATTTTATTGATGTGGAAGAAGGCAATTGGTATTATGAAGAAATTCAAAAGGCTTACAAAGCAGGAGATATAGTGGGAATTTCAGAAAACGAATTTGCTCCTGATAATTATATAACAAGGGAGCAAACAGCTATAATAATATCAAGATTGCTTGATTTAGAAGGAAATGCAGAAGGGGCTAATGTATTTTACGACAGCAAAGAAATCAGCGAATGGGCTAAAGAATATGTTGGTGCAGCAGCAGGTCATAATTTAATAAAGGGTTACGAAGATAATTCCTATAAACCACAAAACAATATAAAAAGAGCCGAAGCGGTTGTTCTATTGGATAGAATATTACAATAATAGCGTATATTGTCAAAAAGGTTTACATAATATAAGGTTTAGTTTGCAGAAATTAATTTTTGTAAACTAAAAAAATTATTATATTTGATTATACCCACTCAATGATTAAATTTCTCTTACTATCTAAAAATTATCTTTGCACAACAGCTGCAGTTTTAGCTGCAACAATAACAACAATAATAATAAAAACATAAATAAACAACTAAAAACAGGACTGGCTCTTTCAGTAACAAGAAAAACAGTCCTGTTTTTTATTTGCAATTATTAGTGATGTTCAGCAGCCTCTGCATCAGCCTTAGTTACATGTATTGTACCATGAGGGTGGTTAGGGGGTGCATAAATTGAATATAATTTTAGCGGTGTATTACCTATATTAGTTAAATTGTGCCACTTTCCGGCTGGGATTATGAATATAAAATCATCAACAACCATTTCTTCAAAATCAAGATTATCTTTGCTATCACCCATTTGTACAATTCCTCTGCCTTCTTCAATTCGTATGAATTGGTCATCATCAGGGTGCATTTCTAAACCTATATCTTCTCTTGGGTTTAAGCTCATCAACGTAAGCTGTAAATGTTCTCCAGTCCATATGGCAGTTCTAAAAGTTTCATTTTGTTTAGCTGCTTTTTCAATATTGAATGCAAACGGATTTGGACCATAATCAGTTAATTCCACAAAACCATTATCTCCCGGATATTGCAGGGACCAAGGATTATAAATGGAATCTTCGTGATTATAAGGATATTGGTCATACATATTCATGTAATCAGGTCTATTCCAAGGGTTATTAAAATAATATTGTCTCGGATACATTCTTGGATACATCATATTTCGATTATACCATGGCCTATTCATATAGTTAGGACAAGGATAGTTATTATAATTATTGTACATATTTTCAAATTCCTTTCTGTAATCGTTATATTATATTATGTTTTTAGTCCGAGGAATGTGATATTAATGTACTATTATTGCGATAAATAAAAAAAGGTTCTTGTTACCAAGAACCTTTGCCACATCTGCCGCTACCAAAACCCATAC
>CAZCTI010000025.1:0-15786 GCA_964501385.1 uncultured Clostridia bacterium | reverse complement strand
AAAGGTTCTTGTTACCAAGAACCTTTGCCACATCTGCCGCTACCAAAACCCATACTATTGCCGTTATTTTTGAACCCGTTACCCATTCCGTAACCATTACCCATACCAAAGCCATTACCTGATTTATTTCTCATACCGAATCCGCCGCCGTTTGTTTGGCAGTATTCCTGCATTTCTTCCATATTTGAAATTATTTCATCAGCTTCTTCTTGAGTTAGAGTTCCCTCATCAACTCTTTCCTTTAAAAGGGCTTTTTTGTTTTGGAGCATTTCTTCTCTAAATTCTTTCCATGCATCTTCGTTTACTTCATAAGCCATTTGACCATATGTTTTGCCTGACTCATATCTTAAGTCAACAACTTCCTCAGTAGTTTTGCCAGTTAAGCCTGCTACTATTTCAGCAGGTGTTCTGCCTGCAAATGCAAAGGCTGTAACTGATGTAGCTAAAATTAACACAATTACCAAGACTGCAACTATAACTTTTTTCATGTTATTCCTCCTTTTTTATTTCTATACTTAATATAAACAATATTTGTGTTTAAATTATGTCTTTATTATAAAAAGATTATGATTTTATTTTTTAAAATAACATAAATTTGCCACATATTAGGTATATCATATGATATAATTTAAAAAATGAGGTGGTTATATGGCGTTAATGTTAATTGCTGACGACAACAGACAAATAACATCCATATTGGAAGGATATGCAAAAAAAGAAGGCTATGAAGTAAAAATTGCATACAACGGCAGTCAAGCTTTGGAATTATTTAAAAAATACAATCCGGATATAGTGTTGCTTGATGTTATGATGCCAATAATTGATGGATTTGAAGTGTGCCGTGAAATAAGAAAAACATCAAATGTTCCTGTTATTATGATAACAGCAAGAGGAGAAGATTTTGAGAGAATAATGGGGCTTGATATAGGGGCTGATGATTATATTGTAAAACCATTTTCTCCTGCTGAAGTAATGGCAAGAGTAAGGGCGGTTATGAGGAGACTTTTGACTGACAATACAATAAGTCGGTCACTTATATATGATAATTTAAAAATAAATATGGAAGATTATATTGTTACAATTGACAATAATAATGTTAATTTAACCAAAAAAGAAATTGAACTGTTATGGACATTAGCTGCAAATAAAAATAAAGTTTTTACAAGAGACAATCTTCTAAACAGTATATGGGGATATGATTATTATGGAGACAGCAGGACTGTGGATTCTCACATTAAAAGACTTCGCTCCAAAATTGATAATTTTGAACATAAAAATTGGGAAATCAAAACAATATGGGGTGTAGGCTACAAGTTCGAGGTGTACGATGAAAAATAAAATTGCATTAAAATTAATAATTTATTTTTCAACAGCACTAATTGTTTTTTCAGTTATAATAGGCTGGGTATTTATGAGCCTGTTTAAAAATAATGCAATTGAAACTCATAAAAAAGATATTGAAAGCCGTGCTTTAACTATTGCAAACACTATTTCAGAATTAATGGATGGTAACGGACTTAATTTTGGACCCGGCATGGGCAGAATGGGAATGGGCATGATGGGCATGCAAGGGGGAGTAGGACTATATATACGTAATTTAGATAATATTGCTATGGCAGATGCATGGCTTGTAGATGAAGATTTGAATCTTTTGGTTACAGGCTCCATGTCTCACATGCAGTATAGATACACGGATTTACCTCAAGATGCAGATAAAGTTGTAAAAGATGTTTTTAAAGGTGTAACAAGCTTCAGTGAAGGGTTTAGTAAGCTTTTAGAAACGCCCACCATGACCGTTGGTACTCCAATTAAGCAAAATGGTGAAATAATAGGAGCACTTTTAATACATTCGCCGGTTGAAGGTATGAATGATGCAATTAATGAAGGAAATAGGATTTTATTAATCAGTATAATTACAGCACTGATTTTATCTATAATTTTATCTTCTGTATTGGCAATAACATTTACAAAACCGTTGAAAGTCATGAAAAATACTGCTGCTTTGTTGGCAGGTGGGGATTATAACGCAAAAACCGGTATTGCACAAAATGATGAAATAGGTGATCTTGCTGTAACTATGGATATACTTAGTCAAAGATTGAAGGAAGCTGACGAAGAAAGAACAAGAGCAGAGCAACAACGGCAGGATTTTATTACCAATATTTCACATGAATTAAGAACGCCTGTAACTGTAATAAGAGGCTCACTTGAGGCACTTTCTGATGGTGTTGTTGATGAACCAAGACAGATTGAGGAATATCATAAGCAAATGTTAAATGAAAGTAAAAGCTTAGAAAGATTGGTAAATGATCTTCTTGAATTATCAAGGCTGCAAAATACTGATTTTAACATAGAAATGCAGGAATTAAATATTTGTGATGTATTGAAGGATTCCATAAGAAGTGCTGCTAATCTGGCGAGACAAAAAAATATAAATATTGAGTATAGTTTGGACAGAAACGTATTTTTAATAAATGGAGATTATGGGCGATTGCGTCAAATGTTTTTGATTGTAATAGATAATGCAATTAAGTTTTCTGATGAAAACAAAAAAATATATGTAAAATTACAGAATAACAAAATAGTCATAAAAGATGAAGGTATAGGAATATCAGTAGAAGACCTTCCAAATATATTTGAAAGATACTACAGTGTAAAATCATCTGAAAACAAGACAGGCACAGGTCTTGGCCTTACTATTGCAAATCAGATAGCAATAAGGCACAATATAAATCTATATGCAGAAAGCCAAATAAATGTTGGCTCAAGCTTTGTTTTTGAACTTTAAAAACTTATTGAAAGTTATCGACTCAAAAGATATAATGTTATTGTCACCTGTGAAGCACAAATCTTTAACATATTATTAAACTATTTGAACTTGGAGGAAAAATGTTTAAAAAGATATTTGGAAAGCTATTTGCTGATGAGCCAAAACAAAATATTAATGAGCCTAAGATAATTATAACTAAAAGCAAAAAGGCAGCAAAAATATATGGCGGAAATAAAAAGCTGATTGCTCCCTTATCCTCATATGCTGAAGCTATGAGAATGATACCTGCAGGTAAACTTATTACAAAGGAACTTATCAGATACTATCTTATTAAAAAGCACGATGCGGATTATATTGATATGCTGACATCTGAAATTTATATAAATATTGTTGCAAATGAATCTGCTGAAAATAAAATTGAAGAAGTACCTTATTGGAGGACCTTGGATTGGGAAGGCAGATTAAGTGAAAAATTCCCAGGAGGAATAGGTGCTCAAAAAATGCTTTTAGAAAAGGAAGGGCACAAAATAGTTGAAGATGGCAAATATTATTTTGTAAAAAACTATGAAAGAAAATTATTTGTACTACCTGGAACAGAATCGCATAAAAAATAATATGTAAATAATAAATAAGGTTTGGTGTAAATATGTACATAGAAATAATCAAAGCAATAATATTGGGAATTGTAGAAGGAATAACTGAATGGCTTCCTATAAGCAGCACGGGACATATGATTTTAGTGGAAGAATTCATTAAATTTAATTTTTCAGAAGAATTTATGGAAATGTTTAGGGTTGTTATACAATTAGGTGCAATTATGGCTGTTGTGTTGTTGTATTTCCATAAGCTTAATCCTTTTGCTACAGGCAAAACATCCAAGCAAAAAAAGGATACATGGGACATATGGTTTAAGGTAATAGTAGGAGTTCTGCCCGCAGGTATACTTGGAGTATTATTTGATGATTGGTTTGATGAGCACTTTTATAACTATCAAACAGTGGCAATTACCCTTATTGTTTATGGTATCTTATTTATAGTTATTGAAAATAGAAACAGAGGAAAGAGAGCAAAAATAAAAAACTTCAATGATTTGTCCTACATGAAGGCATTAGGCATCGGAGTGTTCCAAATATTGTCATTAGTACCGGGAACATCTCGTTCAGGAGCTACTATTTTAGGTGCCATAATTCTTGGAACATCCAGGAATATAGCTGCAGAATATTCATTTTTCTTATCAGTTCCCATAATGTTCGGGGCAAGTGCATTAAAGCTGATTAAATTCGGTTTTAACTTTACTAGCTTGGAATTAGGAGTTTTATTGACAGGAATGATAGTTGCATTTTTTGTATCTGTAATAGCAATAAGATTTTTGATAAAATATATTAAAAACAATGACTTTAAAGCATTTGGCTGGTATAGAATTATTTTGGGTATATTGGTGTTGGGATATTTTATATTAATGGGATAAAGATAAAGTTGCCTTCACTAATTTTGAGGCAGTATAGGAGTTTTATGTAAAAACAAAGACCTGCATTAGCCGGTCTTCGTTTTAATTACGGCAAAAAGACTTTAAAAAATCAAGATGAAGCAGAAGTTGTTTGACTACTTATTAGCCGGAGACTGTGAAGGTAAAAAAGATTTATTCCGGAAGGTTCCCAAGGACAACGGTGAATTTGAAATGGTTCCATTAAAAAGGTTTATCACATTCAAGGATGTACCCAAAAAGGAGGTGTGTCCCCATACCTAATTACGGATGGATTATATATCCTAAAAAAACAATAAATAATAAGTTTGGAAACAATGCATTTGATTGGATGAAAGAAAGTGCATCAAAAAATGGTATTTTAATAGACATTATTTTTAGTGATAATTTGATAATTTTGAATGATAGAAACACAGAATTTATTTATAACGGTAAAAAACTTAAGTTTCCTGATTTTGTAATAATGAGAGATTATGAATACGCTATAAGTATGCAGCTTGAAAATTTAGGAATAAGGGTTATTAACTCCACGTCCTCCATGATGAATTCACAAAATAAGGCTGTAACATCACAGTTATTGGTTAAAAATAACGTAAACACTCCTAAATTTATGTTTACTAAACAGAAAGATTATGAGTTAATTCATAATTTTTTCGACAATAAGAAATTTGTAATGAAAAAAGTTGACGGATCACAGGGTATAGGAGTTTATCTCATAGAAAATGAAGAAGACTACAATTATGCTTATAATGAAATAAATGATATTTATTTTTGTCAGGATTTTATTGAAAATAGTTTCGGAAAGGATATCCGTGTCTATGTGTTAGGAAACAAAGTGCTTGGTTGTGTTAAAAGAATTTCTGACAATAGCTTTAAATCCAATTTCTCATTGGGAGGAAGGGTTGAAAATTGCGAATTAAATGATGATATAATAGAAATATCACTAAATGCCGCCAAAGCCATAGGTCTTGATTTTTGCGGAATAGATTTACTTATTACAAAAGATTCATATACAGTATGCGAAGTAAACGGCAATGCCGGATTTAGAACTATTACTCAAGTATCTGATATAGATATTCCAATGGAATTATTTAAATGGGTTAGTGAGATTCTCCCGGGTTAATAAGAGAGAATAGTGAAATAATATAAAAGTGGTAACAAATGTTACGATATTTTAGTAAGCACTGTGTTAAAATATATAATTAAAGACACAAAGGTGTCACCGTTTTGAAGCAAGCTTAAAGGAGTAGTCTATGGATATAAATATTAAAGATACACTATATAATATAACTGAAAGACATAAAGAAGCATTAGAGCTATTAATATCTCAAGGATTTGAAAATTTAAAAGACGATAATTTAAGGAAGCTCTTTGGTAGTAACATTTCATTAGAAAATGCATTGAAATCTAAAAAAATTAATATAGATATGTTTGTTGCTCAATTAATAGAGAAAATTGAAGAGAATGACTCTATCTTAAATCTAAATAAGCATAAGGACACTATTAAAATAACAGGAGTTCTTCCTTGCCCTGTAAAAATTCCACTGTTGGAAACCTTTGAAAAGTGGATAAGTGAGCAAGAATTCGGCTTTAATTTAAATTATGAATTAAAAGCTGCATCCATAGGAATTGACTGGATAAAAGAAGATTTAAAAAATTCCGATAAAGTTCCGGATTTGTTCATATCAGCAGGATTTGACTTGTTTTTTGACAAAAATCTTTTAGGAAAATATAAAGCAGAAAATCTTTTTGAGGATATATCAGGAATTCAAGAATACAATGAAGATTTTAAAGAATATAACCTTAAAGACCCAAACAATCAGTATTCGGTACTCGGTATAGTGCCGGCAGTTTTTCTTGTTAACAAAGATGAGCTAAAGGGCAGAAAAATTCCCGAAAGCTGGGAAGAATTAATGTCAGGAGAATTTGAAAACAATGTAAGTCTTCCGATTAGTGATTTTGATTTATTCAATTCCTTATTGTTAAATATATTTAAATTATATGGTGAAGATGGTATCAGAAAATTAGCAAGAATATTTCAAAAAAATATGCATCCTTCAGAAATGGTTAAATCTCATATGAAAAGAGAAAGACCTGCCATTACCATAATGCCTTATTTCTTTACATGGATGGTAAGAGAAGGAAGCCCCATGGAATTAGTATGGCCAAAGGATGGAGCCATAATAAGCCCTATTTTCATGCTTAGCAAGAAGGAAACAAAAAATAAAACAAAATCAATAGTTGATTTTTTTGCTTCAAAGGAAGCAGGAGAAATTTTGTCACATAAAGGTAAAATGCCAAGCATTAATCCTGAAGTAGATAATATGATACCTAAAGAGAATAAATATATGTGGCTTGGATGGGATTTTATAAAGGAAAATGACATTTCTGTCTTGATTAAAAAGTGTGAGAATATTTTTAATGAAACTTTAAAGGGAGATGACAGCAAATGAATTTAATAACAATATCAGGACCTCCTTCATCAGGAAAAACATCAATTATTTTAAAAACAATAGAGGCGATAAAAAAAAGAGGATTAAAAGTAGGAGTAGTAAAATTTGACTGTCTTTATACAGATGATGATGTATTGTATGAAAAGGCAGGAGTTCCTGTAAAAAAAGGACTTTCAGGCTCCTTGTGTCCTGACCACTTTTTTGCAAGCAATATTGAAGAGGTGGTAAGATGGGGAAACAAGGAAGGTTTAGAATTGTTGATTACTGAAAGTGCAGGACTTTGCAACAGATGCTCTCCTTATATAAAAGGAATAAAGGCTATTTGCGTAATAGATAATTTAAGCGGTATAAACACTCCGAAAAAAATTGGACCAATGCTTAAAACTGCCGATATTATTGTAATAACAAAAGGTGATATTGTGTCTCAGGCAGAAAGAGAAGTATTTGCGTCAAGAGTTAATTCAGTGAATCCACAAGCTATAATTATGTCTGTAAACGGTCTTACAGGTCAGGGAGCATTTGAACTCAGCACATTGATTTACGATGAGAACTCTAATATAGAAACTGTAAAAGGCAGTCAATTAAAATATCCTATGCCTGCTGCCCTGTGCTCATACTGCTTGGGAGAAACAAGGATAGGTGAAGAATACCAGATGGGTAATGTTCGAAAGATGAAAATAGGAGAAGACAATGATTAGCATAAAAGAATTAGAAATGAAAAAAATCAAGGATTTGGAAAATCAATATCCTTTTGCATTGTCTTTCTTTGAAAATAACAAACTAAATGTTGAAGGTTTTAAGGATTCTACATTTATTGAATATTTAAATCATTTTACGGAAGAAGAAATTGAAGAGTGGGCAATAGATATTCCTAAAATTAAAGCAGACTTAGAAGCTTATATAAATCAAATGCTTCAGTTTTTAGGTTTAGAAAAAGATATTGTAAACTCTGTAACAATTTTAGCAGGCAAGGATAAATACGGAAACAATGAAAATTTTGAGTCATTGACCATAAATAAAAGTGAAATTATTTCAATAGTAGGACCTACCGGTTCAGGAAAAAGCAGATTATTAGCTGATATTGAATGGGCGGCAAACGGAGATACACCAACGGAAAGGGTAATTTTAATAAATGGTGAAAAACCTGATTACAGCATAAGATTTTCAACCAGCAACAAGCTTGTGGCACAGCTTTCACAAAATATGAATTTTATAATGGACTTAACAGTAAAAGAATTCTTAGAGCTACATGCAAAAAGCAGAATGGTTGAAAATGAGCAGGAAGTAGTGCTAAAAATAATTGATGCTGCCAATGAATTAGCCGGTGAAAAGTTTAATTTGGACACTCCGGTAACAGGCTTAAGCGGAGGACAATCAAGAGCTTTAATGATTGCAGATACTGCAATATTAAGTACATCTCCCATAGTCTTGATAGATGAAATTGAAAATGCAGGAATAGATAGAAAAAGAGCATTAAACTTATTGGTTAATGAAGAAAAAATAGTTCTTATGGCAACTCATGACCCAAGCTTGGCCCTTATGGCAGATAAAAGAATAGTTATTAAAAACGGTGGCATTTACAAAGTTATTGAAACAGGCTCCAAAGAAAAAGAAGTTTTAAAAGAATTAGAGCAAATGGATAAAATAATCAATACAATGAGAGCAAAACTTAGAAGCGGAGAAACCATAGATTAGTAGTTACAGTATCTTTCGCCTACGCTCAAAGTAACAAATCAGGATATAATCGTAAGTAAAGTGGGACAAAAGTAGACAAATGTCCCTTTTTGTATTCCCTAACCCCATTTATTAATGGAATGTACCCAAATATATAAATTTGATGCATTCTCCCGCAAACCATTGATTAATTTTGAAATATAAGCTAAAATATATTATGAAATATCTAAAGGAATGGAATTATGGTTAGAAAAAGAAGTATAATACATTGGTTGCCTGTAGTATTGTGGATGGCATTAATATTTTTCCTGTCTTCACAACCTTCTGCCGGCTCAAATTATTTAAGCAAGGGTGTAACAAAATTAATTTTGGAAATTTTAGGGAAAATTTTGCCTATTAATGTAGAAATAAGCACAATAGATGCTCATGTTTCTCAATTAAATCATTTTGTCCGTAAATTCGCTCATTTTTTTGCTTATTTAGTACTCGGTATATTTGTATTAAACGCATTACATAAAAGCAACAGCAAAAAGGTAGTTTCATATTCTTTTATATTTTGTTTTATATATGCCGTAAGTGATGAGCTTCACCAGATTTTCGTTCCCGGAAGGGGATGTCAGCTAAAGGATGTTATAATTGACAGCATCGGTTCAATTGCCGGAATATTTTTAGCGAAAGAGTATTTTAGATTGACAAGAAAATTTACAAGGAGACAGTCATGATAAAATTAAAAGCGGATTTATCATTGTTATTAGTAACATTTGGATGGGGGATTTCATATTACTTAACTGATTTAAGTTTAGAGGATATGGGGCCATTCACTCTGAATTCAAACAGATTTTTAATAGCATTTGTTGTTGCTTTAATACTTGCTTTTCCAAAATTGAAGAACATATCAAAACGTACATTTAAATTCAGCCTCTTGTTGGGAGTGGTATTGGTATTGGTTTATTTAGGTGCAACTTTCGGTACTCTGTATACAACATTGTCAAATGTAGGTTTTTTATGTGGGCTTACCGTAATTTTCACTCCTATATTATCATCAATAATTTACAAGAAACTGCCCGGCAAAAAGCAGAGCTTAGTAATATTTATGAGTTTTATAGGTATAGCACTTTTAACATTAAAAGATGATTTCTCTATTAACTATGATAATTTATTGGGAGACCTTTTATGTATTATTTGTGCAGTGTCTTATGCAGGACACTTATTGATTACTGAAAAGGCTGTAACATTTGAAGATGTAGACCCATTTCATTTAGGTGTTTTGCAGCTTGGTACAACAGGTGTATTCACTTTAATATTAGCCTTTATATTTGAAACTCCTCATTTACCTTCACAGCCTAAATACTGGGGACCTGTATTATTTTTAGCAATTTTTTGCACAGGATTAGCGTTCATTATACAGTGTGTAGCTCAACAATATACAGAAGCATCCCATGTAGGTATAATATTTTCGTTAGAAACTGTTTTTGCAGGAATTGTAGCATTTGTGCTTGCTAAAGAAGTACTGACCTTTCAATCCTACATAGGTGCTGCACTTATGATTTTAAGCATTTTTATTATGGAGATCGATTTTTCTAAATTTAAGATATTCAACAAAAATCATGTAGATCTATAGCATGTTACATAGATATTTGTATATAAGGTTTACAGAAGTTAATTTATGTAAACCTTTCATTAAATTATGTAAACCTTTTTAAATAAAACAAATTTTTGCATTATTTACATTTATACTCATAATAAATATTCTAAAACAGACAAATAATATCATTAATAATAAATGAAAGGATGATATTAATGTTTCATAAGGATATTAATAAGCAAATGCAAAATTGGGAGCATCAGCAAAAACAAAAAAGCCAACAGGATTTAAGAGAACAAAATGAGCATATGAATGATAAATATAGGCAAATGAAGAATAATTATATAAGCTTTACAAACAAAAAGGAAGATAATACTGAAGAAATTTACAAAAATAACAGTGATTTAGCAGATAAAAACAGTTATATGCACTACGAATTAAACAACACATTCAATGACAAAGATAAAAAAAGAAAAGAATAATTTAAAAAGGCAAATATTCCTCCAGGAGAGTATTTGCTTTTTCATTTGCTGTTATAAGGAAGGGGGATACACCTCTGCTTTGGTGATAGTCTTTAAAGGTAAGAGGAATGTTTACGCAGTATACTTATTTTGGGATGTCATCCTAATATTTAACTTGACAAGCAGATAATCAAGCTATATAATTAATTTGTAATCATTACAAAATAATAATGATTATAAAAGAGGTATTATATGAAAAAATCGTTGGAGCAATTATCAAATGAATTAAAAAAGAATAACATACGCCTTACATATCAAAGACTTAAGGTTTTGGAGTACTTATCAAACAGTACAAAGCATCCTACTGTTGATGAAATATATAAGGACATTAAGAAGGAAGTGCCTTCTTTATCTAAAACTACAATTTATAATACATTAAACTACTTGGCAGACTTAAAACTAATTGGGGTTTTAGCTATAGATGATAATGAGGCTCATTTTGATGCTGTGACAAAAATGCATGGCCATTTTAAATGTGATGTTTGCAGCAAAATTTATGATTTTGATATAAATATGGATTCATGCAATACAGAAGATTTAAACAATTTTAAAATTGATGAGAAAGTAGTTTATTTTAAGGGTACCTGTCCGGGATGCCTTTCTAATATAAATTTAAATTAAAATGGAGGAATTTATGGAAAATAAAACACTTGAAAACTTAATGGCAGCATTTGCAGGAGAATCACAAGCTACAAGAAAATATGAAATATATTCAGCAGTAGCAGCAAAAGAAGGAAAGGCTAATGCAGCAAAGCTTTTTAAAGCAGCATCTGATGCAGAAAAACTACATTCAAAAAAGGAATTTGAATTAGCAGACAAGGTAGGAAAAACAGCTGACAACTTAAAAGATGCAAAATCAGGAGAAACATATGAATATGAAAGCATGTATCCTGAATTTATCAAAATAGCGGAAGCAGAAGGAAATAGTGCTGCTGTTGGAGCATTTACATTTGCAATGAAGGCCGAGGAAGTTCATGCAAAATTATATGAAGAAGCATTAAATAGCTTAGATGAAACAGAAGAAGTATTCTATTATTTATGCCCTGTTTGTGGAAATATAGAAAAATCTGTTCCTGACAGATGCTTTATCTGTGGAGTAATGGGTTCTAAATTTATAAAATATTAAAATGAAAAAAGTCCTTTGTTTGGACTTTTTTGTTTTTTATTATTAACTTATTTTTCTATATTGTTAGCATATAAGGCAGCTTGGGTTCTATCCTGCAAATTAAGTTTCGCAAGAATCTGACTTACATGTTTTTTAACCGTATTTTCAGATATGAATAATTCCTTTGCTATTTGATAATTATTCAAACCATCTCCTAATTTATGTAAAACTTCCATTTCTCTTAATGTTAAGTTATAATTATTTCCTTCCTGCATTTTATATTGCATAAGCACAGGATCATAATATTTTCGACCTTTATGTACCAATCTTAAGGCATATAGAAGCTCCTCAGGCAATGCTTCTTTTAATACATAACCATCAACATTTAATTCTTCCGATTTTTTAAAATCAATATACGCAGCTGAAGATGTTAATATTACAAATTTACATGATGCTTTTTTGCGAGCTGTTACTATATCGAGACCACTTTCTTTTCCAAGCTTTAAATCTATAATTGCCATGTCCGGCTTTTTTTCATCAATCATTAATAATGCTTCATTCACATTAGAACATTCACCAATTAGCTCCATATCATCTTCCATGGATATTAATGAAGCAAGACCTTGCCTCACTAAAGGATGGTCATCTACAATAATTATTTTCATTACTAAAATCCCCCCGATTTTACAATTTTTCTGTTTGGTATTTTGATATCTATTTTAGTTCCAACACCGATTTTACTGGTGATATTCATTTTTCCGTTATATGACTTAATAAGTCTTGACATATTCCTCAATCCTAAGCCTGTATTTTCATGGAATGCTACATTGAATCCTATACCGTTATCATTTATAGTTAAACTTGTTTCATTGTCTTCAATAATGAAATTAATTTCAACAAACTTGCTTTTGCCATGGCGTATTGCATTGCCTGTTGATTCGCTGATTATTCTATATAAACCGTTCTTTCTTTGTATATCCAATAATTCTTCATCACCGCTAAATTGAAAATCAATATTTATATTATTTAATTTTGATATATTATCTAAGTACTTCTTTATGTCATCTATAAATGTGTTGTTACCACTTTTTTTAGTGCTTAATTCATAAATTGTGGATCTTAGCTCCTTCATTGCAGCATTTGATGATTCCTGCAAACTGATTAGTTTTTCTTGCATTTGTTCTTCTGTAAGCTTTCTGAAATTATTAGCCATTAAATGTGTTGCACATGAAATGCTGAAAAGTCTCTGTGTTACGTTATCATGCATTTCATTTGCAATTCTGTTTTGTTCTTCAGCTTTTGTAAGCCTTTCTGAAACTATATCCAGTTCAAATCTTTCTAAAATTACTGCACATAAATCAGAAATAAATTTAAATATTTTCAAGTCATCCTTTTCAAGAAAATCATTCTGTATTTCAGCTCCCAATAAGCCATAATAATTTGATGAAGTTTGAACAGGAATTGTAACATAACTGCGTCTTACAACATCTGTGGATAGTTTAGAAGAATGCAAATAATTATCCCAATTAACTTCAATATTTTGCATCAGTTCTTTTTTTATGCTGTCATCCATAATACCGCTTATTGCCATTATGCCGGGGTTCTCATTAGTCTTGTAGTAAAAGAATGCATTTTTAGCTTTTGTAAGCTTTAAGGTATAATCAGCAAAAGTTTGTAAACTAAGCTCGTTATCTTTTGATGTAAGGATTTCCACAGCTTGATACATGGACATTATTTGCTCCATGGATTCTTGAATTCTCTCATTGGCATCATTAAGCTGATTGTTTGTTTTCATTAATTCGTTACTGTTATGTTTTAATTGGTTGTTCAAAACCATTAGAACCTGCACTGCAAATGTAATAAGAATAAAAATTAAGATGTTCTGAGAATTTACTTGAATAATACCTATTAAACTTATTCCCGTAGGATTAAAAAATAAAAATGATACTATTGTTGAACATGAAAGATAACAAATTAAATTAAACCAGCAAAATAAATTAGAGAAGAAATATGCAGAAATTAACACAGGGTTTAATGCATACCAGATGAAAGGACTTCTCAAACCGCCGGTAGGCAGGAGTATTAAAGTAATACCTATTGTTTCAATAAAAACAAAGGCCTGGTCAACTTTTGAAATATTGTCATATCTTTTATAAACATTAACCACTATGGAAGATGTAATAAGCAATATTATTATAATCCCAAATTTTATAAGTATGTCCGAAGAATCACTGATAAAATAAACTAAAGAAGTAAGAATCCAGGACAAAGTTCTATATGTATTTAATAATTTTATTTCTTCAATATTTAAATAATAATCTTTGGAAAATATTTTAAACATACTGACCTGCCTTAGAATAATTCTATAAGGATCCATTTATATTGTAAAACATTTGCACAGAATAATCAAATATATTTCAATAATGATTCTTGACATATGACCGACAGTATTATTATTGTACTGTAAATGAAATATGTCTTTATTTTTATCTAAAACTATTTAGAAGATTTTCAAAATAGTTATTGACTTTTATATTTTAATATAGTATATTCTATTTAGAAGGAATTCTAAATAGAAAGAGGTGAGACTGTGGGATTTGCGGAAACATTTAAAGCACTTTCTGATCCAATAAGAAGAGAAATATTAGTAATGTTAAGGGAAGGAAAGATGTCTGCAGGAGAAATAGCTGAACAATTTGATATGACTGCTGCTACAATTTCATATCATTTATCACAGCTTAAAAAAGCAGGATTGTTGTTTGAAACTAAATATAAAAATTTTATTTATTATGAAATCAATGTTACTGTATTTGAAGAAATTATGTTGTGGTTCACACAGTTTGGAGGTGTAAAAGATGAAGATAAAAATTGACAAATTAATGCTTATAACTACGATTATTTGTTTACTACCGATAATTTTATCTTTAGTAATGTACGATAAATTACCGGATCAAATGCCCATACATTGGGATGTATATGGAAATCCGGACAACTACGGCTCAAAGGCATTTGCTGTCATAGGACTTCCGTTTATGATGGCAGGACTGAATTTAATTACACATTTTGCATTGAATTCTGACCCCAAAAAAGCAAATTCTTCAGCTGTTTTAAAGCTTATAGGTAAACTAACCATACCTTTTATTACAATTGCCTTGGTTCCAGTAACATTGTTTGCAGGAATGGGATATGACATACCTATAGAGAAAATAGTACCTGCATTTGTAGGGTTATTATTTATAGTAATTGGCAATTATCTTCCTAAAAGCAAACAAAATTACACAGTTGGAATAAAGATTCCATGGACATTGAATAATGAAACAAATTGGAATAAAACACACCGCTTGGCAGGATATCTGTGGATATTAGGCGGGGTATTAATGTTTATAAACAGTTTCTTAAGAATATATTGGATTCCTGTTTTCTTCATTATAATGTCTTTACTTGTTGTTGTACCTTTTATTTATTCATACATTTTGTACAAAAACGGATATTAAATGATGGCAAAGGAAGAGGGACACACCTTCATGTAGGGAGAGTCTATGGAGTAAGCATGAAGGAATGTCCCTGTACTACTAAAGTAGTATATAATAATATCATTTAGTGTGATGTTAAAATCAAAAAAAAATATTAAAATGAATTACCATTAAATAACTCTTACGGGGGAGTTGTTTTAGAAACAATTTTATTTAGATCTTATCATTCAAATAGGGCTGCTCTATAGTTCTTCTCATCTTAGTAGCTCTATTTTTTTACAAAAAAAAGTGGCTGAGCCACTTTTTTCTTAACACGTATTACTTAACTTGATACATTCCCTTGCTTTCCATATATTTGAATATAGCTTCTCCGTGTTGCTGTTCTTCTTTTTGTATATGGTTTAATATGTTTCTTACCTGAGGATCTCTAAATTCAAATATTGCTGTATCATATACACCTGATACATATTTTTCAGTCATAAGCATATCAGTGCAAAGGTCTTTGTCTGAGTTGCTATAGCTTGAACTTCCTTGAGGTTGGAATGATTGTTGGTTCATTTTAGACTGTTGAGACTGCATTTGCATTGACTGTTGTCCACTTGGCTTTTGACCACCGGTCTTTTGCTGTCCGCCGCCGGATTGCTGCTGCATCTGCGTTTGCCCACCAGATTGCTGCTGCATCTGCGTTTGCCCACCGGATTGCTGCCAGGATTGCTGCTGTC
>CAZCTI010000024.1:0-19651 GCA_964501385.1 uncultured Clostridia bacterium | reverse complement strand
TATTATAAACCATTAAATTCAATATATTCAATATATTCATCTAATATTTTATTCAATTCATGTAAATTTGTAATTTTATTGATACTGCCTCTAATTTCGGATGAATTTTTCATACCCTTCATATACCATGCAGCAAATTTCCGCATTTCTAAAATTGCGATTTTTTCATCCAATTCATCAATCAGCATGGATGCATGCCTCTTAATCATATTGATTCTATCTAATGGTGAAGGGGTATAAAAGCCTGTATCCTTGTTTAAAATTTTAACGGTATTCATAATCAGCCAAGGATTACCCAAAATACCTCTTCCTATCATTACTGCATCACAATTGGTTTCTTCAATCATTTTCTCAGCATCCTGAGGACTGTAAATATCACCGTTACCTACTACGGGAATTTTAACACCTTTTTTTACTTCATTAATTATATTATAGTCAGCTTTACCTGTATAAAATTGCTCCCTGGTTCTGCCGTGAACAGCAACCATATCTAAACCGTTAAATTCTAAGGTTTTGGCAAATTCTACAGCATTAATAAAATCTGTACTCCAGCCTGACCTTATTTTTGCTGTAACAGGTTTATTTGTAACCAGTTTTATTTTATTAATGATTTTACCTGCTAATTCAGGTGTTCTCATGAGGGAACAGCCATCATTGTTTTTAACTATTTTAGGTGCAGGGCAGCCCATATTAACATCTATTATATCAATATCTTTTCTATCATTTATATATTTTTCTACAACATATGACATTATGTCAGGGTCACTTCCGAAAATTTGAATAGATACCGGTCTATTCTTCTCGTTTATTTTCATCAAATCTTCTGTTTTTCTATCCTGATAATACAACCCCTTTGCACTTATCATTTCTGTATACACAAGACCTGCTCCCATTTCTTTGCAAATAGTTCTGTATGTTATGTCTGTTACACCTGCCATGGGTGCAAGCACAACATTTGTATTTAATTCAATATTCCCTATTTTAAGTTTCTTCATATTGTACTATGGTATCTCCCGGACTTAATATTTCTTCATGACCTTTTTCATCGATTACAGCAAGCCACCCCTCCCTGTCAATATGTTTAGCCGTAACCTTTCTTACAGTCTTTCTCCCTCTCTTAATTACTCCTATTTCTTTATTAAGAAACAGCAAGTTTTTATTATATAAATCAACCACATCAGAAGCTCTCCCTGTGCTTATCATCTCGTCATAATGATATTCAATGTTGTTTAAAATTGTTCCTATAAGTAGCTCCCTTTCAATTTCTTTTCCCTTTTCAATTTTAATAGATGTAGCTTTTAAATTTTCAATTTTATCATCCATATTAACATTAATATTTATAGATAGTATTATACCTGCTCCCTTGCTTGCAATATCACTTTTTACTGATGCAATTTTATTGTCATTTATTAATATATCATTAGGCCATTTTATTTTGCAGCTCAAATTGTATAAATCTGTAATAGATTTAACTATGGAAGTACATCCTGCTGCATCTGTTAAAGGAACAAGATAATTATTATACACAGATTTTAAAATAATACTTAAATAAATATTTTTATCCGGCATGCAAGACCATTCATTGCCAAATCTTAAGGTGCATTCAGATTGGTCTTCTGATAATACGACAGTACCGTCAGGACATGATGCAAATATATTCTTAGCCTTTGAAAATGTTGAATTTAAGCTGTCATATTGTATAATTGATCTTCCTATTATATTTGTACTTAAATAACTGCTTATATTGTTTAAATCATACATTTTTATACCCCATTGCTTTTTATGTTAGGTTATTGATAATATGTCCTCAATATTTAATAGAAGTTCCTTTACATCTTCTAAAGTTAAATCAGCCATATGTGCAATTCTAAAAGTTTTTTCTTTTAAATCACCATATCCGTTTGAAATTGCAAAACCTCTTTTGCCCAATTCTTCATTTAGGTTTTTAACACTGATATTTTTAGTGTTTTTCACTGTGGTAAGGGTTATGGATGCATATTTTTCATCTGGAAATAAAGCAAAATGTTTTTTTGCCCAGTTTCTTGTATATTCAGCCATAGTTAAATGTCTAAAAAATCTGTTTTCCAATCCTTCTCTTATAATTGAATCCAATTGATAATTTAATGCAAACATTAATGATAAATTTGGAGTTGAAGGATACTGATAATCTTTCTTTTTGATTGTATCATACAATTGTACTAAATCTAAATAAAAACCTCTGTTTTTAATTGTTCTTGCTTTTTCAACAGCTCTCTGTGAAATGGTGCACATTGAAAGTCCCGGAGGCAGCCCCAATGCTTTCTGAGAAGATGTTATACATATGTCTATTTTTAGCTTATCTACCGGTATTTCTACTCCTCCTGCAGAACTGACTGCATCAACACAAAAAATTACTTCGGGATACTTTTTAATAACCTTGCTTATTTCTTCAATTGGATTCATAACTCCCGTGGAAGTTTCGTTGTGGGTTATTGTAACCAAATCATATTTTCCGGTTGACAATACATCTTCAACCATTTCAGGTGTTGTTATACTTCCTAATTCTGATTTGTACAAATCAGCATTAATTCCATTTGAAACAGCCATTTCATGCCACCTGTCACCAAAGGAACCTACTGAAAATATTGCTGCTCTATCTTTGGTGCAGCATCTTACTGCTGCCTCCATCAATCCTGAGCCCGAGGTTGTTGACAATAATATTTCATTCTCTGTAAAGAATAGTTTTCGAAGGTTATTTGAAATATCTCTTTGAAGATTGGAGGCTTCCTTGCTTCTGTGACCAATCATTGGCATTGCCATTTTATTTAAGATATCATCTTTTACTTCTATAGGTCCCGGAATAAATAATTTTTTATGCATTGAATCCTCCAGTTATTATTTGCATACGCAGGTCATAAAAGTTATACAAAAAATCTCCCATTGGTATGCAAATGAGAGTTTATGTCAGTATTATTTGTTTGAGTATATATCTTTATAAATTTTGTGTCAAGTATAATATTTGAGTGATTGTTGCGAAACTGTAATTATTTTTCAAGCAAAATATTAACATTTTCCACTTGAAATTTATTTTGTATTAGTATACTATTTAACTATAATACTCATACGCACGAAAGAAGGTGATAAATTGGAATTCAACAACAATATACCTATATATTTGCAGGTAATAGAGAAAATAAAACAAGATATAGTTTCAGGAAAGCTAAAGCCGGGTGAAAAAATGCTGTCCTCAAGAGAGTATTCAAATGAATTAGGTATAAATTTTAATACAGTTGCACGAGTATATAAAGAGTTGGAAAATGAGAAAATCGTATTTACAAAAAGAGGATTGGGAACATTTATAACAGAATCTACCGACCAAATCGAAAATTTAAGATATGAAATGGCAAAAAATCAAATTGTAACATTTATAAAAGGAATGAAGCAAATAGGATACACTAAGGAAGAAATGATCAGTTTTATAGAAAAGGAAAATAATTATATAGAAGGGAATGAATAAATTGAGTGTATTAGAAATTAATGATTTAACGAAAATATATTACAATAAAACAGCATTAAGCAATGTTACCCTAAGTTTTGAACCGGGCAAAATTTACGGTTTGTTAGGACCTAACGGAAGCGGCAAAACTACTTTTATGAAGGTTATAGCAGGTTTGCATAAACAAACAAGCGGTGAAGTTTTAATAAATGATGAAGAACTGTCATATAAAACTAAGGCCTATGTATCATACATGCCCACAGAAAACTTTATGTATGAATCTTTCAGAGTAATAGATATTGTGAAATTCTACGACAATATGTTTGAAGATTTTAAGCTTGATTACTGTATGAATCTTATTAATGAAGTTAATATCAATTTAAATTATAAAATTGCAAATTTATCATCGGGACAAATAGGAAAGCTGAAAGCAGTTATTGCATTATCAAGGGATGCACAAATATATATGCTTGATGAGCCTTTAAACGGTGTTGATGTTTTGTCCCGGGACACCATAATAGATATTATAACAAAATCCTTCAGTGAAAATAAAATAATTATAATTTCAACCCACCTGGTTAGTGAAATCGAAAAAATACTTGATACTGTTATATTTTTAAAAGACGGCATCGTAGAAGTTTTTGGCGATGCTGAAGAATTAAGACAAGAAAAGCAATTATCAGTTGAAGGGTTGTATAAGGAGGTTTTTAGAAATGCTTAAATTAATAAAATTTGAATTTATACGTAAATACAAATTGCTTACCATGACACTGATTTCAGCAATTGCATTAAATATATTAGCAATGAGCCGAGGTATTGGAGGCAGTTCAATGTTTCTTTTATTTTTTCCTATTGTGCTGTCTGTTCTTTATTTAGTAGATATAATAAAAATGTACAGTGAAGACCTTAATAAGAAAACAGGTTATATGCTTTTTATGACACCTAACAGCGGATATAAAATTATATCATCAAAACTGTTAACTGCAGTATTAGAAGGTTTTGCATTATTTTTAATGTATTTTATATTTATATTGATTAACGGTGTATTTATTGCTGTTTCAATGGGCAATGAAATTTATTACAGCCAAATAATAGCTGTCGTTGACAATTTATTGTCCGTCAGCTTTGGTTTTAGATCAGGTCATGTATTAATATTTTTATTAGCTACCCTTACATTTTTAATAGCATTTATCACAACTGTTTACACTGCTATGACAATAAGAAAAAGTATATTTTCAGAAATTAAATTTGGTGGTCTGTTTAGTTTTATAATATTCTTATTAATTAATTGGGGACTTTCATATGTGTCAAGTATATTTTTTAATATTATTGCTCCCTACTACGATTCCATTGATACCGTATCAAGTACAGGAAGTGTTTCGGTTGGTGGATTCGCAATGACCTTGCTTCCAATGATTGTTGTTTTAATTATTCAAGCAATTGCTTTTACAGGAATTTCAGGATATCTTTTAGAAAAGAAAATCAATTTATAAAAATTAGGGGGAGAAATGAAAAAAATAATTATTATATTATCAGTAATAATGATTTTATCTACAAGCTGCACTTCATTATTAACAATTGACGAAGACAAAGTTAAAGATGTTTCAGATAAGGTAACAGATGCATTAATAAACACTGTTGGACAGGAAAAGGCAGAAAAACAAGAATCTCACACTGTTGAGTCAACAGATAAAAACACACTTAATATAACTAATTCTGTAGGAGACATAAGTATTGTATCTCATAAGTCTGAGGATACAATAATAAATATAAATATTAACTCAAAAGCGGGCTCAAAGGAAAAAGCTCAAGAAGCCATAGATAATTACATGTATACAGTAAAGGCAGAAGGTAACTCAATAGTTGTGGATACTTCATATAAAGAGCCTTTTACCGGTGTAAATCTAACAACCGATTTAGTTATATATATTCCTTTCACAATAAAGGATATAAAGGTTTCAACAAATGTAGGGGATATTAACCTGAGTGATGTTTCAGGCAATATGCAAATTGACAACAATGTAGGTGAAATCATAATAGATAGATCAGAGGGTTCATATAATTTAAAGGTTGATGTGGGAGCTATTATACTTAAAGACTGTACAGCAATCGGAAATTCTGAATTTAAATCAAATACCGGTGAAATAGATATTTCCTTAAGCGACATATCAAAAGCTGTTAGTATTATAGCAGAAACGGGAGTTGGAGATATACAATTATCGATAAATGATGATTCAGGATATCATGCAACTATTAACGAATTTATGAAGGATGAAAGAATTGAAACAAAACATGACCAAGGTACAAACATTAATCTTACCACAGGTGTAGGAGAAATAGATTTTAACTAACAATTTGGGGACATTCCTTCGACTTACAGAGACTTTCTCAGTAGAGAAGGTGTGTCCCCTTTCCTTGTTAGACATTCAAGTACGGGGACATTCCTTCGACCTGCAGAGACTTTCTCAAGAGAGAAGGTGTGTCCCCCTTCCTATACTTACCATCAGAGACTGGTCTTCTATTAAATGTGTGTCCCTATTAATATTTCGACATTCCTATAAAGCTTCCCCCATAGGCTTTCTATCTTTAGGGAGGTGTCCCTATTCCTTGTTAAGCAATCATTTATGGTTGTACTTTTTTTGTGTTTTTGTTTAAACTTGTCTAAAAGCTGGTATAAAGATAATAGTACTGATAAATTAACCTTTATAAAATTTCATTTTTGTTGTATAATTTATATATAATAATAGCAATTTATAGCTCTTATAACAAATTCTTAAAGGGGTAATTTATGAAAACTGATGACCAATTACCAATTTATTTATTCCATCAAGGTACAAACTATTATTCATATAATTTTTTGGGCTCGCATATTATAGAAAACACAGGTACTGTATTCAGAGTATGGGCTCCCAATGCAAAAGAGGCATATGTAACAGGGGACTTTTGTATTTGGCAGAAAAGCCAGGAATTTAAAATGAACAAGCTTCCGGAAAGCGGCATATGGGAGTTGTTTGTTCCTAATATAAAGGAAGGAGAATTGTATAAATATATTATTACTTCTACTGATGGAGTTGATGTTTATAAATCTGACCCCTATGCATTTTCTTCCCAAACAATTACAGAAACTGCATCAATTGTTTATGATATAAGCAAATATACATGGCATGATACAAATTGGCTTGAGTATAAGAAATCAATTAACTTATATGAGATTCCCATAAATATTTATGAGTTGAATTTATCCTCGTGGAGACGCAAAGAAAACGGGGATTTTTACACATACAGAGAAATTACACCAATGTTGATAGAACATGTCAAGGAGCATTTCTTCACTCATATAGAGCTTATGCCAATTATGGAATATCCTTTTGACGGGTCTTGGGGTTATCAGGTTTCCGGTTACTATGCACCAACTAAACGCTTTGGAGAGCCTGATGATTTAAAATATCTGATAGACCAAAGTCATCAAAATGGCATCGGAGTTATAATCGATTGGGTTCCTGCTCATTTTCCAAAGGATGAGCATGGGCTGTACAAATATGACGGAAGCTTTTTATATGAGTGTCAAGATCCTCAAAAAAGGGAAATTAAAAGCTGGGGAACTCACAAGTTTGATTTTGGCAAAGCAGAAGTTCAATCATTTTTAATATCAAATGCAGTTTTTTGGCTGAATGTTTATCATGCTGACGGTTTAAGAGTAGATGCAGTAAGTTCAATGCTGTATTTAGATTATGACAAAAGAAAAGGTGAATGGACTCCAAATATATATGGAGGAAATGAAAATCTTGAAGCTATTTACTTTTTGAAAAAGCTTAATGAAGCAATATTTAAAAATTATCCTAATACCATGATGATAGCAGAAGAATCCACAGCTTGGCCAATGGTTACAAAACCAACTTATTTAGGAGGGCTTGGTTTTAACTTTAAGTGGAATATGGGCTGGATGAACGATATGCTTGATTATATGGAAACTGACTCGTTTTTTAGAAAATATAAACATAAAAATATTACATTTTCACTTCATTATGCCTTCAGTGAAAACTTTATTCTCCCTCTGTCTCATGACGAGGTTGTCCACGGCAAAAAATCCATAATCAATAAAATGCCGGGACCTTACGAAGAAAAATTTGCAAATGTTAGAGCCTTATTAGGTTTTATGACTGCTCATCCGGGGAAAAAATTAAACTTTATGGGATATGAAATAGGCCAATTTGTAGAATGGGATTTTAACAAAGAAATTGAATGGTTTATGATTGATTATGAATACCATGGAAAATTAAATACATATATAAAGGATTTAAATGAATTTTATCTAAAAAATTCAGAGCTATGGGAAATTGATTATTCCTGGAAGGGTTTTAAATGGATTTCCAATGATGATTTTGAGCAAAATATTATAGCTTTTAAGCGAATAAATAAAAGTGGCGACGAATTAATTGCAGTGGTTAATTTTTCTCCTGTGGAAAGACATGACTATTTGATTGGAGCAGACAAGGGAATTTACATTGAAATATTCAATTCAAACGACCGGGAATATGGGGGGACAGGAACCGGAAACAAAGGGAAAATAATATCTTCTTTTGGAACTGTACATGGGTATACATCATTTATATCATTAACTTTGCCCCCACTTTCAATAATTTTTTTAAAAAAGGAAAACAAATTTATTATTAACAAAGAAGGAGGGCTGTTTTATGAAATTAGCTAAAAAAGAATGTGTTGTAATGCTTCTTGCAGGAGGACAAGGCAGCAGATTAGGAGCTCTTACAACAAAAATTGCAAAACCTTCTGTACCCTTTGGAGGCAAATACAGAATAATTGATTTTGCCTTATCAAATTGTGTCAATTCAGGGCTTGATACAATAGGTGTTTTGACACAATATCAACCATTAACATTAAATTCTTATATAGGCGATGGTAAATCCTGGGATTTGGACAGGATGCACGGTGGTATTCAAATACTGCCTCCATATCAAAGAGTTGGCGATTCAGAATGGTACTTGGGAACTGCAAATTCAATTTACCAAAACATAGATTTTATTAATCTGTATAATCCTGAATATGTACTTGTGTTATCCGGTGACCATATTTATAAAATGGATTATTCCTTAATGATAAACTTTCATAAGGAAAAGGATGCAGATTGTACAATATCTGTAATTGATGTTCCCTTAAAGGAAGCTTCGCGTTTTGGTATTTTGAGTTCTGATGAAAACGGGAGAATAACTGATTTTGAAGAAAAACCTAAAAGACCAAAAAGTACTCAAGCATCCATGGGAATATATGTATTCAAATGGAACAAGCTCAAAGAATATCTTGAAATTGACGATAAAAATATGGAGTCATCCAATGACTTTGGAAAAGATGTTATTCCTTTAATGCTTAAGTCAAATGAAAAGATGTATGCTTATAGATTTGAAGGATACTGGAAGGACGTTGGTACTATAGATTCACTTTGGCAAGCAAATATGGACTTATTAGGCGAAAAGGGCTTTGAACTATCGGACAAGTGGATTATTTATTCAAGGCACGCAGAAAAGCCACCTCACTATGTGAGCAAAGATGCATCAGTTAAGAATTCAATAGTTTCTGAGGGTGCTGTAATATTTGGTACTGTGGAAAATTCTATAATATTTTCAGGAGTAAAAGTTGGCGAAAATGCAGTTGTCAAGGATTCTATAATTATGGCTGATGTAGAAATAAGTAAAAATTGTATAGTTAACTACTCCATAATTGATGAAATGGTAAAAGTCGGTGAAAATTTAAAAATAGGCAAGCCTATGGGAGAAGATTCAGAAATTACGGTAATACCGCGGGAAAGTGTAATAAATAACATGCAGGAGGGGTAATATGAAAGCATTAGGAATAATTTTTTCAGATATTCAAGATTGGAGCATGACAGAATTAGCAACTCATCGTTCTGTTGCTGCCATACCCTTTGGAGGCAGATACAGACTAATAGACTTCCCCCTTTCAAACATGGTTAATTCAGGCATAAGCAAAGTATGCATTATAACAAAAAGTAATTACCGCTCCTTAATGGAACATGTGGCTTCAGGAAAGGATTGGGACTTGTCAAGGAAGAAAGGGGGTATACTTATATTTCCTCCTTACGCTGTAGGTGAAAATCATGGTCTTTACAAGGGAAGACTTGACGCTTTAAAAAGAGTTTTAGATTACATTTCATATTCAAAAGAAAAATATATAGTATTATCGGATTGTGACATGATTTATAATATTAATTATGAGGAAGTAATAAAATATCATGAGGAAAAAAACTCAGATATTACCGCTGTATACACAAATGCAGACATTAATAAATCAAATTCCGTTCATAAAATATTATATGAATTTGATGAGGAAGGAAGAGCAGAAGATATCTTAGTTTATCCAGTTACAACAGGAAATTACAATGTGGGATTAAATACATGGGTTATGAACAAGGATTTTTTAGAATCCCTTATTTATGATGCAATTGCACGTAATTACAAGGATTTTAGCTATGATGTATTATCTGCTAAAGTTCGTTCCTTGAGAATTTACGGTTATGAATATAAAGGATTTTTTGCACATATTGATTCATTGCAAAGTTACTTTGAAAACAGTATGAAATTATTAAATATTGATACATTGCAGAGTATTTTCTATTCAAAAACAGGGCCTATTTATACTAAAACAAAGGATTCAGCACCAACTAAGTATTGCAAAAATGCAGTTGTTAACAATTCATTGATAGCCAGCGGCTGTTTGATTGAAGGAACTGTAGAAAACTCAATAATTTTCAGGGGTGTTAAAATAGGTAAAAATGCAGTTGTTAAAAACTCAATCATAATGCAACATGGTATTATTGGGGATAATGCTCAACTAAACTCCATAATTACAGACACCTACGCACATGTAAACAATGACAGAGTTCTCTTGGGATATTCTAACTGTCCCTTCTTTATTAAGAAAAACTCGGTTGTATAGGAGTGATTTTATGAATAATTTAAAAGTTTATAGGTAAAACTTAAGAAAAACTCGGTTGTATAGGAGTGATTTTATGAATAAATTAAAAGTGTTATACATTGCATCTGAGGCTGCTCCATTTATTGTTACAGGCGGATTAGGAGATGTTGCGGGTTCTCTTCCCAAAGCTTTGACAGAAAAATATGATGATGAAATTGATATTAGGGTAATTCTTCCTTTATACCAAGGGATTTGGGACAGAAGTGAATTTGAATTTATAGGAAAAACATCTGTTCCTCTTGCATGGAGGCAGCAGTACTGTGGTGTTTATAAAAGGACATTAAATAACGTTACATATTATTTCATAGACAATGAATACTATTTTAAAAGAAGTGAATGTTACGGTCATTTTGATGATGGTGAAAGGTTTGCATTTTTTTCAAAGGCAGCATTGTATATACTGCCTATGATTAAATTTATGCCGAATATTGTTCATGCCAATGATTGGCAGACAGCCTTGATTCCAATTTACTTGAAAACAAAATATAATAGTTACGAAGGATATAAAAATATTAAATCAATTATTACAATTCACAACATTGAATATCAGGGGCAATTTGACCTTAATATTGCAGAGGATGTTTTCGATATTCACGGAAAAGAAAAAGGAATAATTGAATACAAGGGGGAAATAAATCTTTTAAAGGGTGCTATAGAAACTGCAAACATTGTAAGCACCGTAAGCGAAAGTTATTCAAAGGAAATTTTTGATGATTATTATGCCCATGGTTTGGCAGATATTATTAATAAAAATTCTTCAAAAATAAAGGGAATACTAAATGGTATAGATATTGAGGCTTACAACCCTGAAACAGATGAAGCATTATTTGAGAATTATGGTATAAATAATATAGAAAATAAAAGTCTAAATAAAAAAAATTTACAGTCGCTGTCAGGACTTCCTCAAGAAAGGGATGTGCCCTTGATTGGTATTGTTTCAAGACTTGTTAAGCATAAGGGTTTTGACTTAATAATAAGTGCCATGGAAGAAATGCTAAAAGAAAAAATACAGTTTGTAATAATCGGAAAGGGCGACAGAAGATACGAATTATTTTTTCAATCTCTTCAGGACAGTTACCATGAAAAAGTATCTGTAAGGATTGATTTTAATTCTGACTTGGCAAGAAAAATTTATGCAGGAGCAGATTTATTCCTTATGCCTTCCATAAGTGAGCCTTGCGGCATAGCTCAAATGATTTCTTCAAGATACGGTACGGTTCCCATTGTGCGGGAAACAGGAGGGCTTAAGGATTCAATAAAGGATGCAAGTCTTGGTGATGGGAACGGCTTTACATTCAATGAGCAAACTTCTCAAGCATTGTACGATGCTGTACAAAGAGCTTTAAAAGTTTATAATAACAAAGAGGATTGGAGTAAATTAGTGGAGTCAGTGATGAAAATAGATTTCAGCTGGAAAAAATCTGCCGAGAAATATTATGATATGTATAGCTTACTAACCTTAGGAGAATGATAATGGCGAAAATTGACGCAAAACTCATTAATCAGCTAATAGATAATGAATTATTCAGGTATTGGAATGCTGAGCCTAAAAGTGCCAATTCAAATCAAGTATACAGGGCTCTGTCAATTGTAATAAGAGATTTGCTTTTACACAAAAGAAATGAATTTGTTAAAAAGCACAATGATAATAAGCAAGTTTATTATATGTGCATGGAATTTCTTATAGGCAAATCTCTTAAAAATAACTTGTATAATTTAGATATTGAAAAAGAAACTATAGAAGCATTAAAAAAATACAATGTTACATTAAATGAATTATGCTCAATAGAAAAGGACCCGGGTCTTGGAAACGGTGGTCTCGGCAGGCTTGCTGCCTGTTTTATGGATTCTCTGGCAACCCAAAACTACTTAGCCACAGGCTTTTCCATAAAATATGAATTTGGACTTTTCAAACAAAAGATAATTGACGGATGGCAGACAGAGCTTCCTGATGACTGGCTTACCACTTCAGACGTATGGCTTATACCTAAAACTGAAGAAAGAGTGATTGTTAAATTTGACGGTGCCATAAGAGAAGAATGGACTCCGAGAGGGCTGAAAATATATCATGATTTCCCAACAGAAATTGAAGCCGTTCCTTACGATGTAATGATATCAGGCTATAAAAGCAATGGGGTAAGCTTGTTAAGACTTTGGGAATCACGCAGCTTAAACAGCTTTGATATGAATTTATTTTCCCAAGGTGATTATATAAGGGCTTTGTCAGAGGATTCCATGGCTGAAGCAATATCGAAGGTTTTATACCCTGCTGATAACCATAATGAAGGTAAAATATTAAGACTTAAGCAACAATATTTTTTGGTTTCAGCATCAGCACAAACAATTATAAAAAATCATTTTAAAAAATATAAAACATTGGATAATTTCTGCCAAAAGAATGCGATACACATAAACGATACGCATCCTGCTCTCATAATTCCTGAACTAATGCGTATTTTTATGGATGAGTACAATTTGTCATGGGAAAAAGCATGGAATTTAACAGTTAATACCGTTTCCTACACCAATCATACTGTATTGAAGGAAGCACTGGAAACATTTGATGAAAGCATCATACAAACAAAGCTTCCAAGAATTTATATGATAATAAGAGAAATAAACAATAGATTTATTGAAGAAGCAGCAGCAAAATACAAAAATTACAACAACCCCTTAAATATGTCTATCTTCGGTTATGGGAAGATAAATATGGCAAATTTGTGCATAATAGGCAGCTACAATGTAAACGGAGTTGCAAAACTGCATACAGAAATATTAAAAAGAACAATTTTCAAGCATTTTTATGAGTACACTCCTGATAAGTTTATAAATGTAACAAACGGTATAACTCACAGACGATGGTTAAACCAGGCGAATCCTTTGCTTAAAGACCTGATTGAGGACTTAGTGGGACCCGGATATTGCACAAATCCGGAACAGCTTAATAAATTAAAACTTTTCAAAAATAATGACAGTGTTTTAAATAAATTAAATGGAATAAAATATGAAAATAAAAAATTGCTGGTGGAATATGTAAGGAAAAATAATTATATTGACATAAATATTGATTCTATATTTGATATACAGGCAAAAAGACTGCATGAATATAAAAGACAGCTATTAAATGCATTAAGAATTATTAGTTTAATTATTGATATTAATGAAGGAAATATTTCTTCAATTGTTCCGGAAACATTCATATTTGCTGCAAAAGCTGCTCCCGGTTACCACAGAGCAAAAGAAATAATCCAGTTGATTTTTGCATTAAGTGATTATATAAATAAAAATACTTTTATTAAAAAGTATCTGAATGTTGTTTTCTTAGAAAATTATTCTGTCAGTTTAGCAGAAATAATAATCCCTGCAGGAGAGTTAAGCGAGCAGATATCCTTAGCAGGAAAGGAAGCAAGCGGAACGGGAAATATGAAATTTATGCTAAACGGTGCAATAACTATCGGTACCTATGACGGAGCCAATGTGGAAATAATAAACGAAGTAGGAGAAGACAACTTTTTCTTGTTTGGAATGAGAGACTATGAAGTTGAAGAATTATGGAGACATGGTTATTCATCAACACTTTATTATCAAAAAAATCAGAAGTTAAGAAAAATAATAGACTTTTTAAACAAAGGCATTAGTGGAAAATCCTTTGAATCCATTTCAAAATATTTAATCGGAGGACCTGTTGTGGGAGACCCTTATATGTGCTTCGCTGATTTTGACAGCTATATGGAAGTACATAAAAAGGCTTCTTTACTTTATTTTAATGACAAAAGAAAGTGGAATCAAATGTCATTGATGAATATAGCCTCCGCAGGAAAGTTTTCCTCTGACAGAACTATACAAGAATATGCAAATAATATTTGGGGGATAAAACATGTATAAATTTGATTCTCAGTCTGAATTTTTTAAGTCTCCCCAGGGAGGAATTAAATCAAATAAATTAATAACACTTAAAATTTTTGTTAAGCTTAATGTGAGTGCTCCTGAACTACTGATTGAAAAAAGACATGATTACGAAAAATCCATATATGACACAATAAATATGCAATGGATTTCAAAAAACAAAAATTATGATTTATATGAGGCACAGTTTACTATAAAGGAATATGGTCATTACTATTATTCCTTTATTTTTAATGGAGAAAAATCAGAAAGTTATGAAATGCTGATTTACGATGAAAACTATGTAACTCCAAATTGGACTAAGGGAGGAATTATATATCATATTTTTGTAGATAGGTTTTTCAGAACAAAAATAAATAAAAAGAGCGGTACCATTATAAGAAATTGGGGTGAAACACCTCACTACCTGCCTGATGATGAAGGTGAAATTTTAAATAATGACTTTTTTGGAGGAAACTTAGAAGGTATAAAACAAAAATTACCTTATATTGCAAGTCTCGGTGTTAACATAATATATTTGTCGCCCATTTTTGAAGCTTATTCAAATCATAAATACGATACCGGAAATTATCATAAGATTGACCCTGTGTTTGGTACTGAAAATTCACTGAAGGAATTATGCAAAGAAGCTGAAAAATGTGGAATTTACATTATACTTGACGGAGTTTTCAGCCACACCGGTGCTGAAAGCATTTATTTTAACAAGTATAAAAGCTACAATTCCATAGGAGCATACCAAAGCCAGGACTCTCCTTATTATGAATGGTATACCTTTAATAAATGGAATGATGATTATGTAAGCTGGTGGGGTATAAAAACTCTGCCTGAAATAAATGAAAATAATGAATCTTATACAAACTTTATAACCGGAAAAGACGGCGTAATTGAGCATTGGTTAGAAGCAGGAATTATGGGATGGCGTTTGGATGTAGCTGATGAACTGCCTGATGAATTTTTAAATAAACTTCGAAGTTCAATAAAAGCCTTTAATAATAATGCTTTTATTATAGGGGAAGTTTGGGAAGATGCTTCAAATAAATATTCCTATGATAAGCTTAAAGAATACTTCTTAGGTAAACAATTGGATTCTGTAACAAATTATCCACTTAGAGACGGAATAATAGAATATATTAAAAATAAAGACTGCAATTTGTTATATGAAACAATGAATAAAATTATTGAAACATATCCTCCCGAAGCTGTAAACTGCCTCATGAATATTATCGGGACTCATGATACGGAAAGAATTTTAACCCTGTTAGGAAGCAATACAGTACCCTCAGATAAGGATGAAATGGCAGAAAGCACCCTTTCAGATGATGAATTGGCACATGGAATTAAAATGCTCAAAATTGCCTGCTTATTGCAATTTACAATGCCCGGTATTCCATGCATCTATTATGGTGATGAGGTTGGATTAGAGGGGTGGAAAGACCCATTTAACAGAAAATGCTATCCCTGGGGCAATGAAAATATGGAAATCTTTCAGTTTTATATGTTTATAACACAATTTCGAAAAAGTAATAATGTCTTTAGTTCAGGTAAATATAATTGTTTGATTCATGACAAAGGTGTTTTTGTATTTGAAAGGTTTAATAATACAGATAAAATAATCATAGCAGTAAATATGTCTTTAAAGAAAATCACATTAAAGTTTAATGAAAATATGATTGAGTACAAAGATAATAAAGAAAATGCAATTTTCAATATAGAAAAAGAAAACTATTTGATTTTATATAGAATAAAGGAATTTAGCGAGTAAATTCCTTTATTTTTTCAGCCAATTCTTCTGTAAGAATATCGCTTTTAAGTCTCCAGCACCAGTTGCTGCCCAAGGTTGATGGAATGTTAATCCTTGCTTTTGAGCTTAAACAAAGAAAATCCTGCAAAGGTACTATACACAAATTAGCCTTGCTGTTATAAATCGCTTTTATTAATTCATAAATAATATCATCAAGGTTTTTACTATTTTCATTAATATTTAATGAATTCAAAATATATTGTTTTACTTTATCATCGAATTTTTCAAACCACCCTTTTAATGTATCATTGTCATGGGTGCCTGTGTATGCAATACAATTTTCTTCGTAGTTGTTAGGCAAATATGGATTATCATCATTACCATCAAATGCAAATTGTAAAACCTTCATTCCCGGGAATCCTAAATCATTTTTTAATTTAATTACACTATCTGTGATAATCCCTAAATCCTCAGCAATAATATTTACGTTACCTAATCTTTCATTTAATTTTTGAAATAATTCTTTTCCATAAGCAGGAAGCCACTTTCCATTTATAGCATTTTTAGAGCCATAGGGTACTGCCCAAAATTCATCAAATCCTCTGAAATGATCTATTCGAACTACGTCATATAATTTAAAAGAAAAATCAATTCTGTTTATCCACCATTCATATTCCGTTTCTTTAAAATATTCCCAATTATAAACAGGATTACCCCAAAGCTGTCCATCTTCAGAAAAATCATCAGGAGGTACACCAGCAACACATATGGGTGAATTATTTTCATCCATCATAAACAATTTGCTTTCTGCCCATACATCAACGCTGTCCTCTGCAACATAAATTGGAATGTCGCCAATTATTGATATGCCTGATTTATTGGCATATTCTTTTAATTTAAAATATTGATTAAAAAATAAATACTGCAAAAAAATCCAGAAACCCATTTCATCATTAAGTTCTTTTTTGGAACATTGTAATGCTGATTTATCTCTTTTAATCAGCCTTTCATCCCATTTATACCAAGGCAGCTGATTATATTTATATTTCAAGGACATAAACAAAGCATAATCTTCAACCCAAGGATTTTGATTTATAAAAGGAAATAAATCATGAGTCCTACCTTTGTTTTCATAAGCCATCCTTAAAACCTTAAATCTATTGTCAAATAATTTTTTATAATCAATACATTCATCATTACTACCAAAATCAACATTAATCAAATCATATTCATTGATAAATCCTTCTTCAACCAATATCTCTAAGTCTATGAAATATGGATTACCTGCAAATATAGAAAATGATGAATATGGCGAATCTCCATAGGAAGTGTGGCCAAGGGGTAATATCTGCCAATATCTTTGTCCTGCAGAATGTAAAAAATCTATAAATTTATAAGCTTCCCTGCCAAATGTACCTATGCCGTATTTTGACGGAAGTGAAAAAATTGGTAATAAAATCCCGGAATTTCTGTTTATCATATAATACTCCGTTTATGTCATACTGAGCAAAGTGAAAGGGCTTATCTTTTAAGACATTAAAATTCTTCACTGAGTTCAGAGTGATGAGGGCTTCACCCTTGATATAATCTTTATTCATATAGCTGATGTGGTCTATCGCCCTTGTTATGTTATTTAAAACAATGACACACAGTTAATAGAAAAATAGAGCAAATAAACCATTTGCCCTATTTACAACTTAGGGACATTAAAAGATGCGTGTCCCCATACCTATATTAAATATTTTTTTAATACATCTTTTTTATCTGTCTTTTCCCATGGAAGGTCAAGGTCTTCTCTCCCAAAGTGTCCGTATGCTGCAAGCTGTTGATAAATAGGTCTTCTTAAATTGAATTTCTCAATAATTACTGCAGGTCTTAAATCAAAATTTTCAGCTATTGCTTTTTCAATTATTTCATTATCAATCTTGTTAGTACCAAATGTCTCAACCATTATTGATACGGGCTTTGCAACACCAATTGCATAAGCTAATTCAACTTCGCATTTATCTGCAAGTCCTGAAGCAACTATATTCTTTGCTATGTGTCTTGCTGCATATGCTGCAGAACGGTCAACCTTTGTAGGATCCTTTCCTGAAAATGCTCCGCCGCCGTGTCTTGCATATCCTCCGTAAGTATCTACAATTATCTTTCTTCCTGTTAATCCTGAATCTCCTTGAGGTCCGCCTATTACAAATCTTCCTGTTGGATTCACATAATATTTTGTGTTTTCGTCCAACAAATTTTCAGGAACAACCTGTTTTATTACATATTCCTTAATATCTTTTTCGATTGTTGCTCTGTCAACAGTTGGATTATGCTGCGTTGATACAACAATTGTATCAATTCGTACCGGTACATTGTCGTGGTACTCCACTGTTACTTGGGTTTTCCCGTCTGGTCTTAAATAGTCTACTACCCTGTTTTTTCTAACCTCAGTTAATTTCATTGCAAGTTTGTTGGCTAAAGATATAGGCATAGGCATAAGCTCAGGTGTTTCATTGCATGCAAAGCCAAACATCATGCCCTGGTCACCTGCTCCAATCATATCATTTGTATCTTTATTGTCCTTTTTATACTCATCTGCTTCATTAACACCCATTGCAATATCTGAAGATTGCTCTTCTATAGATGTAAATACTGCACATGTTTTATGGTCAAAACCATATTCCGCATTGTCATAGCCTATATTAGCAATTGTTTGTCTCACAATTTTCGGTATATCAATATAACAATTAGTGCTTATTTCTCCTGCTACAAGCACAAACCCTGTTTTAGTAACTGTTTCACAGGCAACTCTTCCATTTGGATCTTGCTCCATAATTGCATCTAAGATGCCATCTGAAATCTGATCACACATTTTGTCAGGATGACCTTCTGTAACTGATTCAGATGTAAATAACCATTTTTTCATATTTTTTATCCTTTCTAAAAATAAAAACCTCTTCAATAGAAGAGGTCTAATCGCTTTCTATAGCCTCATCTTTCGGATATCCGCGGGAATTGGCACCTTGAATAATCAGGCTGCCGGGTTTCATTGGGCCTCGTCCCTCCACCACTCTTGATAAGGAGTATTTTTCTGTATAATACCATATTCATTTTTCATTGTCAATAAGGAAAATTTTATTTTTCCCTATCAGAAAATTAGAAAATTATGTGAAAATTACGAAAATTATGTGAAACTCAAAATTATGAATGAATTTGTGCCTGTCACTAACATATTAACTTACTTTTATGTTGAAATTCCAATGATTGCAGTCATTAAAATTCATCGAAATGTCACTTATTAAATAATATATTAACTTATTGGTAAAGCAACACCAAATAAAACTATTTTTCTGTTTAATTCTTGAGCCTATTGTTAATAATAGTCAGCAGGAGAATATTTATATGAGCAAAAAAGAGAGAGTAATATTAATAATATTGTTTTTAATTATCAGTGCGATAACTTATATATACGGTATGACAGAGCACGGTTTAAGTATTTATGGCAAAAATATCGTTAATACTGAAACTATATTGAC
>CAZCTI010000023.1:0-19847 GCA_964501385.1 uncultured Clostridia bacterium | reverse complement strand
AAGCATATGGAAGCTGTAAATAATCTTGTATCATTTGCATATTGTTTTCAAATCCACCCGTACATAAAACCACACCGTTTTTCGCACGTATATTTAACAATGTCCCATTATTGTCAACCTTTACTCCATGGATTATTTTCGTTTTAGGGTCCTGTATCAAACCTACTCCCGGAGATTCATACCAAACTTCTATTGAACTTTTTCTATCTTCAACTGCTTGCTGCAGTGTTCTATATAATGAACTTGTCCATGCTTCTTTATCTATAAGCATAACATCCATTACTTCTCCGCCGGATAAATCATACTCCTTAAATGGAAAGGTCAAAATATCGTTTGCACCAATATTTTTAAGCCACTCATAGCTTCCACTTGCTGATTCTAAATAAGCCCTTATCATATCGTCACTTGGAGTACTGTATTTACCTCTAAGATTTTGAAAATATTCTGTTCCCTTGTCAATATTTTCTTTGTCAATGCTTAAAACTGCTTGCAAAGCGAATCTTGTATTTCCGCCTTCTTCACCTTTAGGAGCTTTTTCAAGCAAAAGAACATTTGCTCCTTCATCAGCAGCCGTTATACTTGCTGTAGCCCCTGCTCCACCGTACCCAACAACAATTACATCATACTCTCCATGCCAATCAATTGAATTAAGAAAATCAGTTTGATTTGTCACAGATACATGAGTTTGAGCTGTAAGTGTTTCTAAGGAAAATCCCGTTATAGTCTGCATTAAGATTAATAAAACTAAAAGTAATACAAATAACTTTTTCATCTTATCTCCCCCTTCTTTTTTCAATAGCTGATAATTCTTTTTGTTCTTCAGCAATAATTATTTGTTTATTTAAATTTAATTCTTTTGACAATATATCAATAAATATATTTCTAAAATTTATTTTCCAATTTGTCATAGCAGGGTCATATGTTAATGCATAAGCAGATAGTTTACCTGCATCTGAAGAAACATTGCCTTTTTTAGCTTGTTCAAAATCAATTCCAATAATTTTATTTTCATTTAAAATAAAATTTTTAAAATTTACATCATATAATATAATTTGTTCTTTGTAATGTTTAAATGATACATTGTAAAATGCTTTTAACCACCTGCAAAGCTCATAAATCACAGTTGTATCCAACGAGTTGTTTTTTTCAGATTCCTCATACCAATCAAGAAATGTTTTCTCCCCCAAATCCTCAAGGTATAAAATAGTATCCTCTTCCTTAATTATTGAAGGAACATTAACCCCTGAATTTTTAAGCATTTGCAATATTTCTTTTTCTCTTAAATAGTTTTCTGAGTTTTCAAATTTTTTAACTATATATGTATTATCCTGTTCTAAAATACGCATGACTGTATTTCTTTTGCTTACTAATTTTATCTTTTTATGCATATTTCAATATCTCCGTTTTCTGTATATCCATGTAGTTCTTTTGCTATTCCTTCAATGGTATTTATTAAAACATTCTGAACAAAAGGCACCATTGTAATATCTTTGCCATTAATTTTTAAAACGATACTTTGTTCTGACAATGCACACTCCCTCCTTTCTGCTTCTCCTTTTAATATAAGCGAGCATAATTGTCTGCATGTGTGCCCACACTGTTGACAGCATTCATCTTTCATGTCTGGCAGCCTGTCAAATAATTTTTCTTCAATTAAATCAACTAACTTTTCAATATGGGTCAATGAATTTATAACAGGAATTCCTCTAAATTCCAATAATCCTTCAGATATCTGCCCTGATATGGCAAATGTTGTTTCATCCATTTTTTCTAAAATTCCCTCTTTATTATGTGCAGTAACTATTTTAGGAGCACACGTATCACTTACCCCTTCCAATACTACAAAATCATGATTATAAAAACTTAAAATTTCATTGATATTAAGTTTATTTTGAAACAATACATCAGTTTCATACATTCCTCTTGCAGTAACTAATTGTGAGCCTGCTTCTTTGTGTCTTGAAGTATTGCTACCTTCAGTATCGATTCTAAAATTTTCAAAATGAATTTCTTTTACGCTTCCTACTGAATAATTTCTTTTTCTAAGTTCCTTTATTATATTTTCTATGGTAGTAGTTTTGCCGGATTTTGATATTCCAATTACTGAAAAAACCTTCATAGTTCACCTCTCTGCTAAAAAGTTATAAACAACAATGCTGCTGTTATGCTAAGACCTACTGTAACATAGTCATAAGCATTCATTTTTAAAACCAAGTAGCTGGTTCTTTTGGGATAAGCCCTAAATCCTCTCATTTCCATTGCTGCAGATAATTCCTTTGCCTTTATGACAGAATTTATTGTTATTGGCGTAAGTATGTATTTATAAACTAATATCTTTTTATTAAGCTTAACTTTACTTAAATCAATACCCCTAAGCTGTATGGCCGTAATTAAATCTTTCATTTCTTCTTTAAAAATGGGCAAAAACCGTATTGCAACAGAAACCATAAATGCTATTTCATAAGGGCAGTTCCATTGAATAAGCCCCTGAATTATTTCCCGGCTTGATGAAGTTGTTATAATTGCTGCAGATATTATGATTATTGCAAGTCGTAATATAAATTCAATTGATTTATATAATCCAAAATCAGTAAGTAATGTAATACTTCCTATTTTTAAATACGGATTTCCTGTTTTTGTTAATAAACTTTGAATTAATGCAATTAAAATTATTATTTTTATTAACTTTTTTAATCTTATTAATATTGATATTAAATTAACATTATTTAATAATGCAATTATTATTGCAGCAAAAAGTATAAGTAACAGCATAGATAATTTGTTATATATTAATGCAAGCGTTGACAGTATTAAAACTTGCACTAATTTCGTCCGAGGGTCAATATTCATAAATTTGGCCCCCTTCAAGTTTTAGCTCTCTGTCTTTGTGCCTATCTATGAAACTTTTGTTATGGCTTACAATTAGCATACCGATATTTCTACTTTTAAGTTCATCTAATACTTCTGACAATGCATCTATTCTTTCCTTGTCAAGTGAAGCAGTAGGCTCATCCAATATCAAATATTTAGGTCCAACCATCAATACAGAAGCGATAGCCAAGCGCCTTTTTTCTCCATAGCTTAAAAATGAAGGATAGGAGCTTTGAACCTTTTTTAAGTCGAAAATTTCAAGCATTTCTTCAGCCTTTTTCATAACTTCTTCCTTATTGTATCCTTTAAATATTAAAGGAAATATCAATTCATCCATAACTGAGGTACTAAAAAGCTGTCTTTCGGGATACTGAAAGACATAACCAATAATTTCACCTATACCGCCAAGTGATAGTGAAGTTGTTTTTTTACCGAATATTTTTATTTCTCCGAAATATGGTTTAATAATTCCCATAATTAATTTTGTAAGTGTTGTTTTTCCAGAGCCATTTTTCCCTGTTAAAACAGTTGTTTCACCGTTTTTCAACTGCATGGAAATGTTTTCAAACACATATCTTTTGTTATATCCATAAGAAATATTATTGATTTCAATTTTATTATTCATTATTCACCTAAATAAATAATTCTGTCTGCAATTTTTATATTATTTAGCTCATGGTCAACCATGATTATTGTTTTTCCTTCTTCTTTTAACTTAAGAAGCACATTTTTTATTATTTCTGTTCCTTCATCATCAATCCATGACATTATTTCATCACAGATAAGTATAGAGGGATTAAGCATTAAAGTTGATGCAATGGCAATAAGCTGCTGCTGTCCTCCGGATAAATTATTGGGATTATCGTATCTATACTTTTCCATATTTATTGTTTTTAAAATATTATCAATACGAAGTCCTATTTCTTCTCTTTCAACACATAGGTTTTCAGGACCAAAGGCAAGCTCATCTTCAATTGTAGGTGAAAAAAGCTGGGTTGAAGGATTTTGAAAAATAATTCCTATTTGTGTTACAGTTTTAGAAATATTTAAATTTTTAATATTTTCGCCAAAAATTAAAACTTCACCGGATAACTCCCCTTTATAAACTCTTGGAATCAAACCGCAAATACAATTGCATAAAGTACTCTTCCCACATCCGCTTTGCCCTACAACAGCGACTGTTTCTCCTTCCTTTACTTTAAAATTAACATTTTTTAATATATAATCTTCTGAATTATTATATTTAAAATTTAAATTTTTAACTTCTACTGCATTCATTATTTAACCTCAATTTCTGTAATCCACTTGCATCTTCTGTTGCTGAAATTATCAGATACAACTATAGACTCATATGGACCCCTGCCCCCTGAATCTCTGCTGCCAAGGTATTTTCCATCTTCCATAAAAGCAATATAAACATTTTTATCCATCGATACTTCCTCCGAAGAATATGCAACTTGATAACCGTCTACCGCTTTGATTATAATTGTTTTGTTTTGAAACTTAACATTTTTCTTATTAAGCAAATCCTTAAGCATAACTCCTGTATATGTATGTGTTGTCGGCTCAGTTGAAGATGTATCAAGAACTGCTTCGAAATTTTCGCCGTAAAGAATTATATCGTCTCTATTTAAAATAATTGCTTTTTCATCATATACTAATATAATTTGTGCATTTGCTAATATTTCTTTTTGTTTTTCAATGGAAGCCTTATTTAAATTTAAAGATATAATAAGTACAATTGTCAATATTACTATTATTGAGATAATTATTGCAGCTCTTTTTTTCATTTATATTTTATGAAATATGGTACAACCATATCGGATTGATACACTATTCCATGACCTCCCCCTTCAGTAGTTTCATACATGCCATGGTCAGGCACAAGTATAATGTTGCCATCCCACACTTCACTTAAATTTTGTAAGTATTCATCTATTGTTTGTATATAATCCATAACTTCGTCCGAATAAGGACCGAAGTTATGACCTCTGTCGTCAATACCATGAAAATGTACGAATATTAAATCATAATTTCCTTTTGCAGCTATTAGGGCACTTTCATAGATGTCATCGTCAATATCACCGTCTTTATTCAGGTCAATATGAAGTTTAGGCTCAATTTCAGTGTTTAATATTTTAATATCTCCTTCAAGCAAAATAGAACTTTTGTTATTGTCAATTACATATTTAAATATACTGTCCACATTCATTTCTCTTAAACTTCTGTCATGGACTCCGTTTACATTAGGAGTTTGTCCCGTAATTATTGCCGCTAAGCCTGAATTTGTTACAGGAGTAAATACGCTTAATGCCGGATATATAAAGTATTTGCTTAAAAAGGGAATTCTGTCTTCATTATTAGCCATTTTAAACTGATTGTATGAAAAACCGTCTAACAAAACCGTCATAACTTTTTCATCATTTCCCAAATATTCTATCATATGAAAATAAGCATTGGTGATACTTTGATAATCATTTGTTAAGTAAACACCTTCAATGTTTTCAAATTTTGTCTGCCCGGCAGCTGCATACACAGTACTATCACTGCCTATATAATAATCGGTAGATAATAAAACTGTCAGACCTGTATCACAGATAATGGCTGCGTGAGAATATTTCTCCTTTGATAGTTCATTTATTGGAACCTTTCCCTCAGGGATAAAGTCAACAATTAAATTTTCATCTTTGTTAAATATATTTATACCCTTTAATTCTGTTTTATTTACCTTGGCACTGCAGCCGGTTAAAAACACTAAGATTATTAACAATAACTTTTTCATATTAATCCTCTAAAATATTCATCTTCTGCAGGCTTTTGCCTACGCTGAATGCAATAAGCCCTCCTACAGTTCCAGACAAGGCTGCTGCAGACAATATTAAAATAACTGTTGCAAAAGGAAGCCTGAAAAACAATAAGTTTGAAATTAATGTTCCTGTAACATTTGCTGCCATGCAACCAAACACATAGTGAAGAGAATTATATTTTTTATTTTTGGAAAATAAAAATACAATATCAACTGCTATTCCCGGCAATGTGTAGGATATAATGCTCATAATGCCGTGGGTTCCCATAGTTCCTGTTGCAATTACCAATATACCTTGAACAATACCTGTTAATGTGCCTGCACCTGTTTTTTTAACAATTCCTGCACCAAGAACTATCCAAAACATATAAAAACCACCAGCTATTGCTCCTCCGGGAATAAACAAAGGGCCTGTTATTATGTGTATAAGCGGCACTACTATGGGTTTTGTTGCTATGCCAAGAGCTGAAACTACCGCTATTATTATTAAATTAAATATTGAAAAGTTTTCAAGAAATCTTTTTTGCATAATTTCCTCATTGTAATATTATTTCATCCACATGCTTAATCCAGCGTTGACTGAAAGGATCTCTTCTTATAATAAGCTGAAATGGTCCGTTGCCTCCCTGTTTTTTTGACTTAAGTAATTCTTTGTCTCTTTCAAATGTCAAATAGACATTTGAAGGTTCCATAACTTCTTCAACTTTTAAAATTATTCTGTATCCGTCAGAAGCATTAAATGTTAATTTTGAATATTCGGACAAGTCTACACCTATTGATTTAAAAAGCTGAGTGAGTTCAATACCCTTATATTCTGTTTCAACAGGCTTAGAGCCGCTGCTTCTTACCACTGCTGGAAATGTTATACTTTCATCATGAGCATAAATAGTTTCAGCTTGAATTACTTCAATTTTTCCATCGATATTAACAGTAATTGAAGGCTGTTCTTGGGTGCAGCTTGTTAATAAAAATATTAAAATTATATAAATAAAAAGTTTTTTCATATTTGCCTCTTAATAGCTGAGGGATTTATTCGTTGCATCCTTTATGGAATTTAGAAAACCCCTCGATGTTGAAGTTGCTCCGCTTATGGAATCCACATTCAAATTTTGAGTTTCAATAATTTCATAGGATAACTCCCTAAATACCTCTTCATGATAACCTTGAGTTTCTCTGTGATTTAATATATTAATATCTGTAATTTTTTTGTTGATTATTGAAATTTGTGTAATCATATTTCCTCCAAAGCCAATGCCAACACCTTCATAAGTACCGTCACTTATATTTTGAATGGAGGTAATAGTTTGTACGGTCGAGTTTGCAACTGTCAAAGGAAGTACTATAAATAAGCCTGCTAATAAAGAGAGACTTATCATTATATAAATATTCTTTTTTAAATTTTTATTAAAAAATGTAAGATAATAACCACCTTTATTCTTATTGCATGTGTTTATGCACTTAAGGCAGTTAATGCATTCCGGAGATAAATCTTCTTCATTTTCTTTAACTCTAAGACCTTCGGATACAGGGCAGTTATATAAGCAATAAGAACAATCACAATTTCTTTTTTTAATTTTTAAGGGTCCAATAGCATAAAGCAAGCTTTGAAATGCTCCCAATGGACAAAAATATCTGCAAAATATTCTCCTGCCAAACAAGGATATAATTATAATTAACAGTAAAATTAATGTTCCTGCTTGAAGTTTAAATCCTATGAATAAATTCAAATATGCAAGCCATGGAGAAAATGGAGAAACAATATTTCCCATTCCTAATATACTTAAAACCATTATAATAATCAATATAATATATTTAAATAATTCAGGTTTATAGGAAAACTTAATTTCCTTTAGTTTTAATTTGCCTCCTAAATATTTAAAGAAATCCTGAATTGTTCCTATAGGACAAATATATCCGCAAAAAAACCTCCCCATGAAAAATGCTGTAAGGGCTATGGATATAGTTAATGCAATGCTCCTACTAAATCCCCTCCATCTGTAGGATAAATCCATGAATGAAGATTTAACTGCACTCCATCCCCCGTAAGGATTCATATCCCCTATGGAGAGAATTCTAAAATCAATAGTTTCATTTATATAAAGAAAGTAAATCAAACATACTGTTATAACTGAAACTGTTGCAATTATTTGTATAATACTTCGAGTCTTCAATTTCATTTCTTTTCAATCCTTAATATGGACTTCATTATTTCATTATTTTCCTTAAGTAAATTTACTTGACCATTTTCAAATGTTATATAACATTTAAGCAAATCATTCGATGATAGCTCTATAATGCTTTCATCCGTGTTAAGTACTGCAAATACATTATTATCCTTCCATCTCATGCCTGCTGTTAAAAGTACATCCTCCAAGAGCATTCCCGTGAGACCGTTTATATCCTTTGTTCTAACTACTTCTATTATTTTTTCGGGGAAAATAACTGCATCCTTTGTTGTTGAAAAATGTGTCATATTTTTTACATTCATTCCAAGCTTAAAATTAGGAGCAATATTCATTGGAGCATTTTCTCCTTCAACCTTTAGAAAATATCTTTGTCTTACCAATGATATTGTTTCATTTTTTAATAAACCGTCCACTGCGGCCATTGTAAAAAATCCTTTGTCATCAACAAAATCAAACTTCCGGAGTATTTTACCTATTTCAATAGATTTATCCTTGGAACCATAATATTCATAATAATATGGCTCTATATCTTCCGTCAATGGATTAAACATATATACCTTGTCTATATCCTTTGGAGATATTTCTTTATATAAATCTATACTTGAAACCATTTTTACCCAGTAGGGACCAAGCTCCAAAGGAACGGAAATTCTTACGGGTTTTTCTTCATCCTTAATATTCTTTCCATCTATTTGCCATGTAAGTATTATATCATTTACTGCTAATTTTTCCTTATCAATCATGGTATAGTAACCGTCTCTTCCGGTTATTCCTATAGCTTCATATATACTTAAATCAATACCTTCCTTTTCAAATACATGACGGAGTGCAGGTCCTTTCACCCGCATATCAGTTTCAGTACCGGTAGTATTTATTAATGTTACATCCATTTCCATCTGTTCATATTCTTTAATTTCATCGGTATCTATTCGAACAGATCCTCCATCCCAGTTTATGGCAAAGCTATTTATATCCTGCTGCCACATTTCCTGAGGCACCACATCTAATACTTTTGGCATCTGAATATGATAATTCCAATAATGATAATGCCCGATTGCTGCATTTACCGCATTTACTACTGCTTGAGAGCTTATGGTTGCACCCGTAACCTGTACTATATCTTCAGGATTTTCTTTATCAAGTACAACCAAATTTAAATATGTATTGATGGGTAAATTTTTAAACCTGTTTAAAAACCAATCCTTTTCTATATGCTCTGCATAATCCTGTGATTCTTCTTGACTTAAAATTTGTATTCCCATTAAACTTTCATTTTCTCGGTCTAAAGCTGCCAAAACTTCTATAGGACCGTTATATCCCACACAGCTTACCACATATGCACATGTTTTTCCGTCAATTTCATATGCTCTTTTTACTGCGGGAAAATACAAAGAGCCATACAAGTCATCAGAAAAGCCTTTTATTAACGTCACCTTTTTTGCAGAAGGATAAAATACCTTTACTGCTTCCTTTTCCTCAGAAGAATCATTCAGCACAAAAAATAAGGACCCTGCAATAACAAATATTATTAAAATAATCAGAATATATCTGTTTTTCATACTTCCACCTATTCAATAATAATTATATCTATATTTGAAACCCATTGAGGTTTATTTACATCTCCAGGCTCCTTTTGCCCTACAACCAATTTATATGGAGCACCTTTATCAGCACTGTATTCTTCACCATTTTCCTCCCAAGCAATAATAATGGGATATTTATTGTCAGGATTAGTTTCATCCATATATTCCATTTTTATCTGCTCAATGGTAAATTCTATACTGTAGCCGTCCTGTGCAGTAATAGTAACCTTTAATGCTGCCGGATTTATTAAAGCTTTAGACTCTAATAATTCCCAAAGCTTAACACCTTTAAAATGCGTGTATCCTGTTGTGCCATAGCTGTTTAATGAATAAAAATCAGCTTCAAAAATAATATCATTCATTGCTTTTAAATCATTTAATGAAAGCTTAAGTTCATTTTCCAATAAACCTTTAATTTTTAAAACATTTTGTTCATCTTCTGCTGCTTCAGCCGATTCTTGAGAAGGCTTTTCTATAACAATTTCCACAGGTTCTGTAACGGCAGGTTCCTCTGTTGAAGGTGATTCTTCATTTGGTGTAGGCTCTTGTTTTTTTTCCGGTTCTACCGCCGTCTGTTTATCTTCTGCTTCCGTTTCTTGTTCTTCTTCTAATGCTTGTTCATTGCTGTTTGCCGGTTCATCTTTTTTGTCATTATTTAAATCAATTTCCTTATGAACATCCAGGGTATTGTTTGCTTCAGGTACTTCTTTAGAGCAGCCTGCCAACAATAAAACAGATAACAATAAAATCAATAATCTTTTCATATTCACCTCATAAGGGGAGGAAGCCTCCCCCTAATAATTATTTATTTAAATACCTTAAAAGCATTACTGTAGCTTCTGCTCTGGTTGTATTTTTTCCTCCTGCAAAAATATTGCCGGGAAGACCTTTAATAATTTCTGCTTTAACTGTTTTTGCTACGGATACCTTTGCCCATTCAGCAATTTCATCATTGAAAATCGAAAGCACTTCCTTTGTATTTATCCCTTCATCTGCTATTAATGCCCCTATAATTGAAGCAATTTCCTGTCTTGTTATAGGAGAATTAGGCTTGAATTCTCCGTCATTATAACCTTTAACATATCCCTTTTCTGCTGCAATAGCAACATCCTTATAAAACCAGTCGGAAGTTTTTACATCAGTAAATTTCGCTGCACTTTCGCCTCTTAAATTTAATGCCCTAACCATTAACGAAACAAATTCTGCTCTGCTGATATTATCATTTGGTCTGAATAAACCGTTGCTGCCTTTGGCATAACCCATTGCTGCCATTTCCAAAATACTGTCTTTTGCCCAGTGGTTATCAATATCAGCAAAAAGAATATCCTTATCAGTTTTTACATCCTTCATTTCAGGAGCTTCATAATCACCTGTACCAACTACAATGCAATCAGTCCATTTAACCCACATAGATTTACTTTCTTCAATTATAAGTCTTAAGGGTCCGTAAGCATTGTTGTTTGCATAGCCACCACTTGATTCATTAGGAACTAAAGGATAACCGTCTGCTGCATAAGCTAAAATAATTTTCTTGTTTTGCCCTTGAGAATTTAATACACCATTTACTACCTGTTCATTACTCCTTAATATTTGGTTATAGTTTTGCCCGCTAAATACTCTTATACTTGGCACATCTACATCATCCTTAAGCCCTATCACATCATTTATTAAATTCCAAAGAACAATACCCTGCATTTCACGAATTCCGTCTCCGGTATATGTATCTCTTACAGTATGGCCTGTCAATTCTTCAATTTGTCTTAATGTAAATGTCATAGGTGCCTTAACCTGAGAACCTGTTACACGTAGCACAGGCATATCCAAATATTCTTTATATACACCTTGATTGTGATTCCAGGATTCATCAATTTCTGTTTCAGTGCTGATTCCTGTACCTGTTCCTTGTGTGTCTGTTGCAATGGATTTACCTTCACCGATAATTATTTCCTTTGCAAACTGCACTTGGTTTGAGCCGTTTGTGTCGTTATAATTTGTTTTACCGAAAATTATTCTAAGGGGTCCTCCGTCATTGCCAAGACCCGGATTAAATCCTTCATCAGTTGGCCTTGTTACATAAGGATATTTGTTAAATCCATAAGCAACTAACACAGGTAAATTCGTATGAAGAGAATTAACATACTCACCCGGAAATGTTCCGTCACCCTTGTCCAATGCACTTTTTTCATAATATCCGTACAAAGAGCTGTCTTTAACTTGCTTTATAGTTATTGGGGCAAAATTATAATTGTCAGCTGCAATGAAACGTACCTTTGTGTTTTCATCTATATTTTTATCTAAACCAGCCTTTAAAAGAAGATCCCATAGCGGAACACCTTTAAATGTATTGTAATACCAGAAATATTCACTGTTTGAAAGACTGTATTCATGTATTTCATGAAGGTCCTTCATTGCCTCAATATCTTTAACCTTGTATCTTACTTCTTTCCCTAAGGCATCCCCATGAATAATAAGTTCATAATCTATATATTTTGGATTATTGTATGGAGCATAACTATGCTCATAAATATTTTTTGCATCTTTTTCCTCAATGTAAATATATGCCACATTGGAAAATTCTTTTGCTGTATTTTTATCCTGCTTATAAATTAACTTAAAGCAGCCATTATCATTATATTTTTCCTTGATATATCCTTCTTCTGTGTCAAGATATACTAAGGGCACTTCATTAATGCCGTAAGCTACAATGTAATTGCCGGCTTCAGATATATCAACAGTTGTAATTGTCTGCCTTGATTTATCCTTAAATGTTATATTTCCTGCATTAGGCTTTGCCTTCACATAATTATCGATTAAATATTTAACATTAATTCCCTCATAAGAATTTTCAACTACTTTGCCATCAACTTTTTCATAATATATGTCTAAAGACTGACCTTTTGTATCCTCCTCTATCTGCCTTAAAGAAATAGCTCTGTAGCCTTCAACAGCAGGTCCTTCAATTGTAAAAGTTGCTCCGGTAATGGCGTCCACATTGTAAGGCTCTCCAGACTTTGAAATATGTTTGTAAGGAGATGAGGAGTTTACTTTTACTATTTCATCTCCAACATTAATTTTTACTACTTCCTTGCCCCATTTAGACATATTCATGTCATCTATATGCGTTTGTCCAAATACTAATTTAGGAAAATCCTTATCTAAATCTGTTTCTGTTATGGGAACATCTGCCCATTTAACAGGAGGTGCAAAAATATTTTTCGGAAAATCAGCTATTACCCTTGTGTATTTTGCTATCATAGGCATAACTGCTTCCTTGCTGTCTAATGTAAAATCACTGTAATAATAAGCATTTTTAAGCTCGCTTATTGTCTTTGTAAATTCAAAGCCGTCAGAGCATGTAAATTTAACAGTGTAGTCCTTGTCTGTTTTTAAACCCTTTCCTATCAATTCAAACAAATCATATCCTTTTACTTTAACAATTTTATGGAATCCAAGGCTATTATTTGTGGAAAATGTTCTTTCAACCATGTTGTACTTTGACCAGTCACCGGATGAAATTATTATTTCTTTTTCCACTCCGGTGCCTGTAATGGTTAACTCAGGCTCTGCTGCCAATACAGGCACATTCATCATTAGCATACATATTATCAACAGCCATACTGTAAATTTTCTAAACATAATTACCTCCTTACAATAAATGAGCGAAAAAAATCGCTCATTTATATATTTATTTAATTATTCTGCAAATAATGTGTTAAATACTACTAATGCTGCCTCAGCACGATTAACACTTTTAACAGGCTCAAAGTTTTCTACTGCTACTCCAACAAAAACTTTCTGTGCTTCAAGCCATGCAACAGCATTTCCTGCCCAGTCTGCAACTTTATCCTTATCTATGTAAGCAGATTTTTCCATAACAAATTTATTTACCTTAGCTTGTTCAACCTTCCCAACAGCAACTGCTGCCCGTGCAGCCACAACTGCCATTTCCTGTCTTGAAATTACTTTTTCAGGTGCAAATGTTCCATCAGGATTACCTATAAACAAACCTGCATCAACAGCTGCTTGTACATATGGTGCTGACCATCTTTCCTTAGCTATATCGCTAAATGCTCCTTCATAGTCTTTAAGCTCATATCCCAATGCTGCAACTATAATTTTGCAGAACTGTTCTCTTGTAAATTCTTTTTCAGGTGCATACAATCCACCTCCTACGCCATCTACTATTTTTCTTTTGGCAAGTTCATAAATTGCAGTTTCAGCAAATTTATATTCTTCAGTAATATCTGTGAATGTTATTGTTTCTGATACTTCTTCTTCAGTAGGCTCTGTAACAGGAACTTCATCAACCGGTGTTTCTTCAACAACTAAAGCTTCACCTACGGTAATTTTGTTTACTAATTTGAAAACTGTACCAAATTCTCCTGCTTCTTTTACATTTCTGTAAACAGTAATTTCTTCTATTACTGCTTCATCATTGTCTATTAGCACACCGTTTACTTCATAAGCCAAAACATATTTAAGCTCATCACTTAATACATCTTGTAAAGATTGAGGGTCAATAGGATATTCATCAGCTGCAGTAAATGTTACACTTCCTTCTGTAGCAGTTACTCCTGCATTCTCCTTCAATAAATAAGCCAAGCTGACACCTTTAACTTTAACTGTCTTTTCTCCGCCCTTTGAATTGTAAACATAGTCCTGAGCTATTTGTGCTTCTTCAGGCATTGATTTTAAATCTTCTAATGTTAATTTAAGTTCTGCTGCAGCTAAGCTTCCACCAATTTCTACTGCATAACTTTCCTCTGCAAAAGCCAATGATTGCGATAAAATCATTACTACAGCTAATACCAATGAAATAATTCTAAACCTTTTCATAATCTCCTCCATAATTTAAATTATTTATTTAGAGGGGACATTCATGTAAAGTCAACTTAACTAAGATGCTTGTCCCATTCTTTAAAATAAAAAACAGCACTTCTGATGGAAAGTGCTGTTAAAATAGATTACTTTAGTTTCTCCTTTCCACCGGGAGGAATGACCGTTTCCAATCAAACCCTATCGACATAATATCCATGAATAAATTTTAGGTTATTATGCTCGGAGTATATTTAATTAACAAAATTATATCATAGTTAGCAAAAAGTGTAAAGTTACTATTAGTTCTATAATGTCCTGTTTTTTTACTAATCTTCAAATACTTTGCCTATGCTATCATTTATAATCAAATCAGCTTTTTTATCCATTGGAGTTGAGGTTTTATTAATTAATACTAATTTACTTCCGTTAAAATAATTGATAAGCCCTGCAGCAGGATATACAACTAATGAGGTGCCTCCAATAATTAATACATCTGCTTTTTCTATTAAATCAACGGATTTTTCCATAATTCCACTGTCAAGACTTTCTTCATACAATACAACGTCAGGTTTTACAATTCCTCCACATTGGCATTTAGGAATTCCCTTGCTGTTTACAATGAAATTAACATCGTGGAATTTCCCGCATTTCATACAATAGTTACGGAGTACAGAACCGTGGAGCTCCAACACATTTTTACTTCCTGCTTCTTGGTGAAGACCGTCGATATTTTGAGTTATTACAGCCTTTAATTTACCTTCCTTTTCAAGTTTTGCAAGTTTTTTGTGTGCGTTATTTGGCTTTGCATTTAAAAATATCATTTTATTTATGTAAAAGTCATAAAACTCTTCAGTGTTGTTCATAAAGAAGCTGTGAGAAATCATTGTCTCAGGCGGATATTTATATCTTGTGCTATATAATCCGTCAACACTTCTAAAATCAGGTATACCGCTTTCTGTAGAAACCCCTGCTCCCCCAAAAAATACTATATTATTGCTTTTTGATATTATTTCTTTTAATTCAGAATTCATTTTATCCCTCCTCCTTTTGTATATTATATCATACATCCTAATTTTCTCAATATATTGTAAATAAAAAGGAGCCTTAGCTCCCTAAATTGGTTACTGTTCACAACCAATGGGGTGTCATCCTGAGCCCAGCGAAGGATCTCATCTTTTTAAGGAATGAGATTCTTCACCTACGGTTCAGAATGACACTAACGTACGGTTGTAAACAACAATAACAATTACTCATATATGTTTACTAATCTTTCTCCGACAATATCCATGTTGAGGTATTCACTGTGCCTTTTAGGTATGGTAACTACATCCGGATTACCGTCACTTATGAATCTTTCTCTTTTATTGTCCTCATATGATTTAAAATAATCATATATGCCGCAGTTATCAACATTGATTTCGCTTGCTGTCACTCGGTAAAGGCTGTTGAAGTTTGTTAATGTATCAAATGGTGAATAAGCTGGTCTCCAGCCAACATCTAAAACTGCTATTGTTTCATATCCATTTCCATCATATTCACCTTTAAGCATTGATTCAATAAACTCATTCTTTGGATTGCTGCCGTGAGGCAAAGCAAGAGTTTCAACAGAATAATCAGGCAGATATTGTTTTATTATATTGTTTACTGAACCAATTTCTATTTGTATTTGCTCCGAGTTTAACTTTTCCATTTCATTGTGACTATATGTGTGATTACCCAAATCATAACCATTGTCAATAAGCCAGTTAAGCTTTTCCTGTACATATTCTTTTTGACCAAATGGGTTAGTACCCAAGAAAAAGCTTGCAGTTACGTTGAGATCAGGATATTTATGTTTAAATTCTTCCAATATTCCAATGGCACAGTCAGGGTCTATTATTATTTCTCCATTTACTTCAATATAATTAAAATTATTTTGCCTTCCATCATCAAACGTGAGTATTATAGGAGTAAAACCTTCCTTTGTTTTAATATCTCCCTTGGCATAATCATTTAAACTAATCATTTGGTAACCATTTTTGTACATATATTCTAAATCCTTGCGGAAGTTGTCGGGAGTTCTCTGCCATGTTGATTCTTCCTGGCCTACACCATGGTACATGAGTATCATAATTTCCCCAAGCTCGTTAGGGCTAAGCGACAAATCTATGGAAGCTATAATATCTTCTTCTGTGGGTTCTTTTACAGTATCTTCTTGAACAGGTTCCGCAGGGTCTTCAGTGCCTTCATGTTCTTTATCCGGTTCTTGTTCATCTGCTATAGCAGGTTTTTCTTCAACCGGCATTTCAACTACAGGTGTCTCTGCTTTACAGCTTGTCATTAATAATAGTGCAATTAAAACAAATATTTTTTTCATTGTACTCTCCTCTTTATGTATTTCTATTCTATATTATTCAAATACAAATGTCTATATGAAGTATTTTCAAATTTTTGTTTAATATTGTATGTGTTTTTGATATAATGGAATTGATATGAAGGGGGACACACCTTCCTATTACGGGTAAGTCTTTGTATGATGAAGGAATGTCCCTGTACTGTGGGGGACACACCGGGAGCGTCCCTGTACTTGTAAAATTTGGAGGCAAAATTGGAAAACAGTATAAAAAACGCACAAGATAAGTTAAAATTATTGTATATATTGAACTTTATTGATATACCATTGACAAATATTGAAATCAGCAATTACATATTAGAATATGAAATGATGGATTATTTCACTTTGCAGCTGTTGTTATGCGACCTTCGAGATGCTAAATTTACAACAATCAATCACAGTAACGGAAAAGAATATTATTTTGTTTCCGAAGCAGGAAAGGCAGCACTTGAAATGTTCAATGAAAAACTTCCTGAATATTTTATAAAGGAAGTTGAAAAAAACTTTTTTCATATTAAAAAACATATAAAAAAGCAAAGAGAATTGGTTGGCCATTATTATAAAAGAAAAGATGATGAATATATTGTTTCTCTCCAAGTAACTGAAAATCTAACCACTATTTTTAATTTAAGCATAAATGTTCCTGATGAATATACAGCTAAAAACATAATAAAAAAATGGGAAATAAGCCCTGAAAATATATTCGGACAAATTATGAATATATTAACATCCGAAATTAATGAATAATTTTAATTAAATCAGGAACAAATTGAAGATCTATGGCTCTTAAATTGTGTTCCTTTTTATTTATAATTGTAATTTGCTGTCGTTTGGAATTTGTAACATAAATATTATTTTTGCCGAAGGAAAGAGATTCAGGATATCCCCCCAAATATATTTTATGTGCAATTTCTCTTAAATTAGAATCTATAATATAAAGACTTTTATCCTCAATATTTATAATATACAGCATATTATTTTCATAATCCAACAAAAAATCAGAGCATAAACCTTCCATTTCAATTATATCTTCTATCATTGTGCTGTTTAAATTTATAAAATTCATTTTAGTATGAACATTTCCATTAGCATAATATGTCATGGCAATAATAGTGTCATTTAGCACAAATAAGTGCATAGGCTTTCCTTCTGTTTTGAAGCTTTTTCTTAATCCATTATCAATACTGTATTCCGCAACTTCATTTTCTTCATAACAAGATGTGTAAAGTGAGTTGTTTTTTTCTGAATATATTACATCATGAGCTTTTATTCCCGCAGGTATAGACCCTGTCAGCGTAAATGATTTTAAATCTATTATTGAAATATTGTCTGATTCAAAATTAGCAACATACATATTTTCATTGTCTAAACACATATGTCTTGGATCTCTTCCTACGTTTGTTTCAAAGCATTCATCTGAAATAATGTCATATTTATAAATTTTATTATTGTATGAATCTGCCATATAAACTGCATTTTCAGATACTTCTATACTATGAATGGCCAAGCTGTCACTTTTACCTAAATTAACAGCCTTTTTAAATATGTAATTTTCACCCTTTAGTTCCATTATAAACAAAAATAACCTTCCCTGGCTTATACCGGTTGTGACAATTCTTTCATCATACACTTAAATCACCTCCATATAGTTTATGAATTATAACTAAATAAGTGAATATTATGTTTTAATTTTTTAAATCTGGGTATATTTAATTTAACAAATTAATTAAGAAGGAGATATTTATGTTAAACGAAAAAGTAGCAAGTTTATTAAATGAACAAATCAACAAAGAATTTTATTCTGCATATCTCTATTTAGATATGGCAAATTATTATACAGACAATGGATTAGACGGTTTTGCAAACTGGTTTAAAGTTCAAGCTCAAGAAGAAAGAGATCATGCCTTGTTGTTTTTACAATTCTTGCAAAATAACCAAGAAAAAGTTACATTAGGTGCAATTAGTGCACCGGATGTTGTATTTGATAACTTCGGGGCTCCGCTTGATGAAGCATTGAAGCATGAACAATATGTAACTGCTTCCATAAATAATATTTATGATGCCGCATATCAAATCAAAGATTACAGAACAATGCAGTTTTTAGACTGGTTTATTATGGAACAAGGTGAAGAAGAAAAAAATACAGATGATTTAATAACAAAATATAAACTTTTTGGTGCTGATGCTAAGGGTTTATATATGCTTAACTCTGAATTAGGTAGTAGAATATACTCTCCTCCATCATTAGTATTAGGTTAGTATTATATTTAAATAGAAACAAAACACAGCAAAAATCTGCTGTGTTTTATTTTACTTCCCTGAAATAATGAAATTTATCACATGCATTCAGAATTATCCCGTCATATAAATTCGGTGTTCTGTTTTATGCTGCCGGAATACACACTCTTGTTCCAATAATTAAAAAGTTTGCCGGTCTTAAATGAGGATTTGCAATAAGTAATTCTGATGGACTAATATTATTGGCAATTGCTACGGTAGAAAGACTGTCACCTGCTTGAATAACATATTCCGAAGAAGTTCCCTGGGGACATGTTGCAAATGATTCAGGTGGTATACATAAATCTGTTCCAGGCACAATAATATTTGGATTAAATTCTTTATTTGCTTCTTTTAACTCATTTAAGCTTAAATTGTATGATATCAATATATCACTTAATCTAGTTCCTTCCTGTATAGTAACAACCGTACCAAATGGACAACCTGCAGGTACATTTGGTATACATATTTCCTGACCTACCTTTAAATCATAAGGATTGGCCTCAGTATTTGCTTCTAAAAGCAAATTCAAAGGAATACTGTACCTTTGTGCTATATTATAAAAACTATCTCCTTCCTTTATAATATAATAAGCACCATTAATACATGGAGGCCTCTGAGGAACTCTTGGCACACATATAGTCATTCCTTCTGTTAATGACCTTAATCTTAATGTAGGATTTAATTCAATCAGCCCCACCAAATTTGTTCCAAATCTTGCTGCAATAGAATTTAATGTATCTCCAGGTCTAACCTGGTATGGCATTGTATATATATTGGGGCATAATTGCTGATTTTGCCTATAAATCATTATAATCACCTCTATAATTAGTTAGTTTATAATATTCATAAGCTGGCGAATGTTTCCTATATATATCTTTAGGTCAGTTTACAAGGAACTACACGCAGACCGTGAAACGGGCTGCTGACAA
>CAZCTI010000022.1:0-20381 GCA_964501385.1 uncultured Clostridia bacterium | reverse complement strand
CCTTGAAATTCCATTTTGTGGCGAAGCCTGTCATTGCTATGAATAAGCTGCCAAGCAGTTTGTCATTGCTATGAATAAACTTCACGTCAGTGTCATTCTGGGGGCTTTAGCCCGAAGAATCTCATCTAATATTATTATAAATGTTGGAGGTATTATGCGGATAGTAATAATAGGTGCTGTGGCAGCAGGAACTTCAGCTGCTACTGAAATCAAAAGAAATAACGAGGAAGCAGAAATAATTATTTATGAAAAAGATAAATATATTTCATATGCCGGCTGTGGAATGCCATTTTATATAAGCAATGAAGTACCTGATTTTTCGAGTGTTGCCCCAAGAGATGCACAGTTTTTCAAAAATAAAAGCAATATAAATGTTTATACTGAACATGAAGTTTTGTCTTTTAATCCAGAAAATAAAACATTGAAAGTTAAAAATTTATTATCAGGTGAAGAATTCGTTGACAGTTATGATAAATTGGTTATTGCAACAGGGGCATATTCTGTTAAGCCTGAGCTGAAAGGCTCCGACAGGGAAAATGTATTTCTTTTAAGAAATATAAACGATATGAATGATATTAAAAACTTCGTTGAAAAAAGGAATCCAAAATCAGCTGTTATTGTAGGAAGCGGATTTATCGGTCTTGAAATGTGCGAAAGCTTTAAGTTTTTAGGTATGGATGTTACTATTATTGCCAGGTCTAAAATTGCAAAGGGAATTGACAACGATATGTCCTTGTATATTGAGGAACATTTACGTAGCAAGGGAGTTAATGTTTATACAAATACAAAGACTGTGGAGATTAATGACCAAGGGGTTGTTATAGGTGATGGCAGCACTATAAAAGCTGATATTGTACTTCTTGCAACAGGTGTAAAGCCTAATGCTTCTCTTGCTAAGGATATGGGAATTGAACTTGGGGTAACAGGTGGAATTAAAGTTGATAAAAATATGAGAACTAATTTAGAGGATGTTTACAGCTGCGGGGATTGTATTGAAATGTTTAGTACTGTAACCGGTAAACCTATTTACAGACCCTTAGGCTCTACTGCCAACAAGACAGGTACAATTGCAGGAAGCAATATAACGGGTATAAATGATGAATTTACAGGAGTTCTTGGCACAGGCATATTTAGGGTTTTTGATATTACAGTAGGAATGACAGGCTTATCAGAAGAAGAAGCAATTAAATTAGGATATGATGTATCTGTTTCGATTGACAAAAGACCAAACAAACCTGAATATATGGGTGGCAGACCAATAATTATTAAAGCTGTTGCCGAAAAGAAAGACGGAAGGTTATTAGGAGCTCAACTAATTGGCTATGAAGGAGTTGACAAGAGACTTGATGTAATGGTGACTGCCATAACCTTCAAGGCAAGTGCTGAAGATTTAATGCACCTTGATTTAGCTTATTCACCTCCATATTCAACACCAAGAGACCCACTTTATTACACAGGAGCTAAGCTAAGAGCAAAAAAATAGGAATTCTGTCAAGGGGACGGGGTTGTTGTCACGATGATATGACAGTAACCCCGTCCCCTTGTTATTATACATCCACACTGTCCGACAGGGGTTTTAGTTTTTTGGATATAAATACTGTGACTACAGCTTTTAGAATATCTCCCGGTATGAATGCAAGCATACCTAATTGGAGGATTCTTAAAATACTTAAATTGCTTTTTAGCATTATATTTAAAATATAGTACATATAGGGTAACCCTAAAGCATATATAACAACTGTTCCTGTTAAAACGGCTGCCCATAAATTTATAGGTGCTAATTTGCCTACAACATAGGCTGCTGTAATATAGCCTATTATAAAACCAAAGCTTGGTTTAAATACATGCTGCAGTCCTCCCGAAAACCCAGAAAAAATAGGAAAACCGATAAGTCCCAACAATAAATATGTTATTTGAGAGAACACAGCTTTCTTCGAACCTAAAATAATCCCTGATAAAATTACAAAAAATGATTGAAGGGTTATAGGTACAGGACCTATAGGAATGCTGATGAAAGCACCTACTGCCGTCAATGCTGCAAAAATTCCTGTATATGTTATATCTCTTATACTTAATGTTTGTTCTTTATACATATTATCCTCATTTCTTTTTTATTGAAACTTCACCTGAGTTCAATGTTATTTTTTGACCGTCTGCCGAATAAATAATTAATCCGCCTGAATCATCAATATCTAATGCATAACCTTCATACCAATTGTTGTTCTTATTATATAAGATATGTTTTCCCAAAATCATGGAGCGCTCTTTGTATGATGACATGAAACTTTTGTCTTCTAAATTTTTGCTTATTTTTAATACATTGTTTATAATTTCTGCAGACAATTGGTTTCTAATAAAATTGTTATTTTCATAAAATATTGAACCTGCTGTGTTTTGTAATTCTATGGGAAAGTCTTCGTTTTTTGTTTTTACATTTATACCAATTCCTAATACAACACTATCCATCATGCCGCTTTCAAAATTGGTCACTGCTTCTGTAAGTATTCCGCATACTTTTCTGTCGCCGATAAATATGTCGTTAACCCACTTAATTTTAGGTGCTTCACTTGCAAATTTTTCAATAGCTTCACATACTGCCACTGCTGCTGCAGTAGTTATAAGTACTGAATTTTCTATATTTAATTGGGGTTTTAAAATTATACTCATATAAATACCTGAATCAGAAGGAGAGAAAAAATTCCTGCCAAACCGTCCTCTTCCATTAGTTTGTTCTTCTGCAATAATTGTTGTTCCGTGCTGTGCATTTTGAATCGCTAACAGTTTAGCTTGAGAGTTAGTAGATTCTATTGTTTTATAAACGGTAATAAGTATATTTTTAAATTCTTCATCCAAATACAATTTTATTCCTTCAGAAGATAAAACATCCGATGAGGTTGATAATGAATATCCCTTGTTTGATGCCGCTTCAATCAGATATCCTTCTTCTTTCAAAGAATTTATTGCTTTCCAGACAGCTGTTCTTGAAACAGTAAGTTTATCTGCTAATTCCTGCCCTGAAATATTTCTTCCTTTATTGGATTCTAAAATATGTAAAATTTCATTTTTTATTGACATGATTTCACCTCAAGAAATAGTATAAGCGTCAGAAATACAATTGTCAACTGAAAAAAAATTATGGTTGACAAAACTTTTGAACAAGTATTAGATATTTATAGATTATTATCATAGAATTATACTAATAAAATTGCATTGAAACAATCTCTTATTGTATCCTTTGAGCTTTTATAATATAATCTTGGTATAACGTTTGCATTGAAAGCAGGTTTGATATGGAAGTTTTGAACAAATATAAGTATATAGGTTTTATAATTCTTCAAAGCGTTATTTATGGATTTGGTAATCCATTGACTAAAATTGCTTTTGAAAGCATTACTCCTTTTTGGAGTCTTTCAGTGCGGTTTACAATTGCTTTTGTTATTTTTATACTGTTTTTCGGTAAACGGATTGTTGAATCTTTAAAAAGTGTAACACCCAAGGTTTATTTGCCCGCAAGCCTTTGTATGGCTTTAGCTTATATATCTTGTAACTTAGCACTGAACTGGACTTCTGCTACCAATGTTGGATTTCTCATGAGTTTACCTGTAATATTTGCCCCTATCCTTGCACTTGTAGTATATAAAACAAAATATAAGCTGATACATATTCCTGTACAAATAGCAGTAGTTGTTGGTTTATACCTTCTTTGCTATGATGGAAGCAGCTTTGTGTTTGGTAAAGGAGAAATAACTGCTCTTATAACAGCCTTTTCCATATCGGGAGCATTGGTATTTGGAGAGGAATCTTTAAAAAAATTAGATGCAGCAGCAATATCTGCTGCACAGGCAGGTATTACCGCTTTAATAAGTTTACCTTGTGCATTTATATTCGAAAGTACTGAAGTTTTAAGTCATGTAACATTACCGGCATGGGCAGTGGTCTTATACCTTGCATTATTCTGTACATGCATAGCCTATATGCTTCAAAATTCTGCCTTAAAGCATATATCAGCAGCAACCGTATCAATGCTTCAATGTACACAGCCCATTTTAACAGCAATAATTTCATATTTGCTTCTTAAAGAAAAGTTAAGCACAGAAGGATTTATTGGTGCAGCATTAATAATCATATGTATAATAATAGAAAATAAAATAACCTCCAAAGAAAACCCTCTTCCGCAAAATATAATTTAATAAATAGGAATGTTTTTATAAAAACATTATATAACATAATTAGGGGGGATATTATGTTTATAAGAAAAAATCATTTTTATATCATTATAGCAGTTATAGTTGTTTTGATGGCTTTGTTTATTATTTATTCTATTAATAATGAAAATAGTTTAAATAATGATAATGATGAGGTAATAAAGTTAGTTGAAGAATTTGGAAGTACTTTGAAAAATGTGTCTCTTTTAGCACCAAGGGATTTACTTATCCAAGCTATTGAAGAAAATTACACTCCGTATGTAACGGATGAACTTTTGCAAAATTGGATTAATCATCCCCGTAGAGCTCCCGGTAGAACTACATCCAGCCCATGGCCTGACCGAATTGAAATTACTGATATTAACAGTGTATCGGATGATGAATACTTTGTAAAAGGCAGAATAGCCGAAATAACAAGCGATGATGCGGACACCGCTGCAGCATACAGACCTATCGAGCTTACCGTAAGGAGGACAGGTAGTAAGTGGTTGATTGATAAAATTACAGTATATAATTATGAATAAACCATAAAGGCAAATAAAAGTGACCATAGGGGACGGTTCTCGCTGGACAGTTGTCCAGCGAGAACCGTCCCCTATGGTCATTGGATTACAACATGCTTTTTATTATGGATAATATTTGGTATAATAAATATTGAACAATTTTACATTTAATCTCGTCATACAAATAACAAATCAAAAAAGGAGCCACTATGACTGAAGTTTTAAAATTAGAGCATGTTAGTAAAAGTTTCGGAAGTAAGGAAGTTTTAAAAGATATTAATTTTAGCGTAGACAGAGGTGAAATTATAGGTTATATAGGTTCTAACGGTGCCGGCAAAAGCACAACCATAAAATTAATCCTTGGACTTATAAATGACTATGACGGGGATGTATTTATATTTGGAGAAAAGGTAAAAGGGCAGTCTGAGTATAAAAAAAGAATAGGTTACGTGCCGGAAGTATCCGATATGTATGATAATTTGACAGCCTATGAGTATATAAGTTTTATAGGAATGCTGTATGGCATAGAAGAAGATACGGCTGTAGCAAAAGCCAAAGAAATGATGAGTGTCTTTGGTATTGATGATGCAATTTACGGTAGAATTCATACGTTTTCTAAAGGAATGAGACAAAAGCTGTCAATTGTTACAGCAATGCTTCATAATCCCGACATTTTATTTTTGGATGAACCCTTAGGCGGTATAGATGCTAACAGCGTGTTGGTTTTTAAGGAAATAATGCAAAAGTTAAAGGAAGCGGGAAAAACAATTTTTTATTCATCACATATTTTAGAAGTTGTAGAAAAGCTAAGCGACAGAATATTGCTTATAAATGAAGGACGAATTGTTATTGACGGAACAGTTAAAGATGTTATGAGCAGGCAGACGGATTCATCCTTGGAAGCAATATTTAATGATTTCACCGGATTTCACGATCATGAATCATTGGCAAAAAGATTTACTGATGCTTTTATGAGTTAAATGGGGGTTGCTATGAATGTTTCTATGAATGAATTCTTATCATTAAAAATACTTGATCGTTTTAAAAAAATATTCGAAGTATTTGGAATTAACTATAAACTGCTTAGGGTTATTTTAAAAACTAAATTAACATTGGATATGAGAAGAGCACCTGCAATAAATACAAATAACAGAAAAAAGAATGATGAAGAGCAAACTTCTATGTTTAAAGGGTATTTGCTTCACTTAGTTTTTGGTGTATTTTTGGCATTTTTCATATATTTTATAAAAGATGAAATGATTCGTATGATGTATTTTTCTGGAGCATTTTTCTTTATGACAACCATGTATTTGATTTCTGATTTTTCTTTTGTGTTATTGGATACTAAGGACAAAAATATATTGATGACAAAACCACTTGACTCAAGAACTGTGTCCCTATCTAAAGTATTGCACATATTAATTTATATGTTTAGGCTTAATGCTTTTATAGCGGGTCCTTCTGTCATTGCTATGGCAATGAGTAACGGTGTGTTATCTTTACCAATATTTTTGCTGGAAATATTAATGATGGATTTAATGATATTTTTATTAACAGCATTTATATATTTGCTTGTATTAAGGTTTTTTGACGGAGAATTATTAAGAAATATAATTAATATAATTCAAATTTTACTTACAATATTGGTTACTTTAGGTTATCAAATTGCAGTTAGAATGATTGATTTTACTTCACTTCAAAATATTGAGTACAGTTTTAATACTACTCATTATTTAAATCCAATTTTGTGGTTTGGGGCACCTTTTGAAATTATATATCATGGAGGACAATCATATTTATATATTTTCACAGCTTTAATTATTATAGTTCCTGTAGCGAGTTTTGTGTTTTATCTGAGTTTAAGCAAGAAAATGGAAAACTTGCTTCTAAAACTTGAAGGAGAAGGCAAAGAGAAGCAATCAAAGCACAGATTGGAAAAATTAGTTGGACTTATACTGAATAGAAATAAAATTTCAAAGCAATCATTTCATTTTTCAAATGCCATGTTTAGAAGTGACCGAAGCCTTAAATTAAAAATATACCCAGCATTAGCTTCAGGAATACTTCTTCCTGTATTAATGATTTTTAATATGAGGATGGGTGGACAGAAATTTGAAGCAACGGGATATGAGTATCTTTATTTGTATTTTAATTTGCTTATGTTCCCATCAATATTTAATTTAACGTATTTTTCATCTGCCTGGAGAGGTTCATATGCCTTTTTATCTTCGGGATTTAAAAATATTAAAGAGTTATATAGGGGATTGATGCAGTCAATGGCATATAGGTTTTTTATTCCTCTTTTAGTATTAAATATGGTTATATATTCAATAATATTTGAAAATAGATTTGCTATGGATTTTCTGATTATTTTTTTAGTTAGTATTGTAATTATGCCTATTATCGGAAAGATATATTTTAAAGGGCATCCATTTGCAAAGCCAATAGATGAATCGAATCAAAAAGATTCTTTGGATAAGTTTTTACTTTCCTTAGCAATTGCAGCAGGCTTTGCTATTGCACATTTTTATTCTCATATAATTCCTATGGGAACTTGGATATATACAGCAGTGCTTTTTGCAGGTATTCCAATTAGCTGGAGATTTATAACTCCCGAAAATCAAATTTAATTATACGAGGAGAATAATATATGAATAAAGTTACTTTGTGGACCAGACAGGATAAAAGAAGCTTAAATGATTTAAAAAAGAATGGGGTAATACGGATTACAAGGGGACACTTAGAGGAAAAGTTTGACCTTATAGCGGATCATATAATTTATTTATATAAATGGTTTGTAAATGAAGGACAAAAGAGAGTTCCTATACCAAATGGTGTTGAATTTCCAATATGGTGTTCCATAAGTGAAGAATATATGCTAAGACCTACCATAAATGAAGTAGTGTATGTTTTGGAAGTCGATAAATCCGAAATTATATATTTTGACGGCATGAAATGGGACTATGTATTAAATCATCACTATGTTCCAAAGAATGATCAAGATGCTGAAGAATACTTAAAAGACATAGAAAATAAAGGCTTTAAAAATTCTTATTCATTTATTGACGAAAAAACAGCCCATTTTTATCCTCATGAAAAAAAAAGAGTGATGGATAGCTGGGCTAGGGTGTTTGATATTGACGAATGGGATATTTTCAGAATTCAAGCAAATATCTGGGAAATTCGTCATGATATGATAAAGGATATATTAAGTGAGTAATACTAATATACAAAATCTACAGTTACATTTGCTTCAACATTTAAATTTCCAGGCATTATGGGTGTAGGTGCTGCTGCGAATTCCCTTTGAATCGGGAAAGGTATCGCTGTATTTTCAACAATTTTAACAGGAACAGCAGTTGATGATAATCCAAGATTCCTAGTTATTGAATTAGCTTTTTGAATTGCATTCATAATTGCCATATTTAGAGCTTGCTGGTAATAATACTCCCTGTTTGATATATCAAAGGATATTAAATCAACAACATTGGCACCTGCATTCACTGCAGCATCAATTATGTTACCTACAGAATCTAATTTGTTTGTTCTTATTTCTAAAATATTTTTTACTGAAAAACCTCTGTCAATTTGTCTTCCTTCTACATAATCAAATACTTTATCAATTGAATATTCTGAAGTTTTTATATCGCCGACTCCCACTCTTTGCAAAACCTGGATAACAGCTTGACTTCTTCTTGCATTGTCTGCTTGTATTTGAGCTAAATTTTCTCCTGTTGTTTGAACTCCCAAGCGTATTATCGCTGTGTCAGGGGCTACAGATACCTGACCATGCCCTGTCAATATAATTGTTTTATTATGTAAGTTATTGTCCGGCATATATTTTGTCATTTTTATTTCCTCCTTAAATTTTGGATGATATCATTTAATATAATATGAATTTTATGAAAATATGTGCTATTGTTAAGAAAAAACCGTATCTAATTATTCTAATTAATTATAATTATAATCTACTTTTAATGAAATAAAACAATTATTATGGTAAAATATAATAAATATTAATTAAACTTTGGAGGAAATTATGAAATTTTTGTGGACTACAATACTTGTAAACAATATGGATGAATCGTTGAAGTTTTATACGGAAATTACAGGTCTTAAATTGGTTGACAGGTTTCAAGCAAGACCTGGAATGGAAATATCATTTTTAGGTGAAGGCGAAACTAAAATTGAACTTATTTGCAACGAAAATTTAAAAGAATTGCATGCAGGTAACCGTGTAACATTAGGGTTTAAAGTTGATTCATTAGATGATATGATTACCATTGTTAGGGATAAAGGCATAAATATAATAACAGGTCCTGTTCAGCCTAATCCAAGAATAAAATATTTTATAATACAAGATCCAAATGGTGTTAAAATCCAATTTGCACAGCAAATGGAGTGATTAAGAAAAAAGGTAGTATAATAAATAAAATAAGCAAATATGCTGCAATTAAATACAAGAAAAGATATTTGAACAATCATTGAATGTTAACCTGAGGGAAGGAACTCATATTTATGTTAAAAATAGCAATATGTGATGATGATAAGGCACTATGCATGCAATTAAAGGACATGCTTAATGAAATAATTGAAAATACAGATGCTGAAATTTATGTTTTTAACACAGGAGAAGAGCTGTGTGATTTGCTGATAAATGGAAGTCGATTTGATATTATTTTTCTTGATATTGAATTGTGTGAAATTAACGGTGTGGAAGTAGGCAAGAAAATCCGCAATGAATTAAATGATGAATTAACTCAAATTATCTATATATCTGCAAAAGACAGCTATGCCATGGAGCTGTTTGATATAAGACCATTAAATTTTCTTGTAAAACCTTTAAAAAGAGAAAAAATAGAATCTGTTCTTAAAACAGCAAAAAAAATTATGTTAAGCAGCAATCAATATTATGAATATAAAATTGGCAATGTAAATTTCAATATATTAATAAGTGATATTTTATACTTTGAAAGCAGCGGTAGAAAAGTAAAAATTATATTGAATGATGATATTAAAGAATATTACGGAAAGCTTTCGGAAGTTGAAGAAAAGATTAAAGATAACGACTTCTTTTTCATTCATAAATCATATTTTATTAATTACAATCATGTTATTGAATATGCTTATGAATATGTGAAAATGTCTAATAATGAGGTCCTTGGCATCAGCCAAAACAACAGGAAGGCAGTTCGCGAAAAATTGCTGCAAAAAAAGCAGGGGACACGCCATGTCAAGTAAATATATTGCTGTTTATTTAATTACAAGCATATTTTCAACATATACACTTTTTAGGTATATGAGTATATTTTTCGATAGGAAGGATGTAGACAAAAAACAAGAATTTCTGTCATATTCACTGTATCTTTGCTTAATAAGCTTATTATATTTATCATTCGATAATCCGGCTGTGAACATTATTTCAAATTTAATAATGTTTTATATGCTTACATATAATTATCAGTCAACAATAAAAAACAGATTGATAGCTGTTGTGTCAATTTATATGATCTTAATGACAATTGAAGCTATTGTTATGTTAATACTCCAATACTACGAAATAACCGTTTATTCGGATAATGACGTTGCTTTAATTATAGGTATTATTAGCATAAAGGTAATTTCATATATATTCATGTTATTTATATCAAATTTCAAAATGATAAGAAACGATATCAAAGTTTCAACAACTCACTGGATATCCATATTTATTATACCGACAGGTACGTTGATATTGGCACTTATAATGATTTCAACCGATTATGCTCATCACGTAACGGAAATAATAATAAGCATAATGATTTTATTGATTATTAATATTTTTGTTTTTTACTTTTATGATGAACTTATGAAATCTTATGAGTCTAAAATTGAAAAAACTTTACTTCAACAGCAAAGCAAAGCTTATTTAAAGCAGCTTGAAATTATTAATCAAAATAAAGAAAACCTAAAAACATTCAGGCATGATGTAAAAAATCACGCTTTGTCGTTAAAATATTATATTGATAATGGTGATGGAAAAGGTGCCTCTGAATATTTGGACAGTATATTAGAATATATAAATTATTCTAAGGAATATGCAAAATCAGGTAATTCTGAAATAGACAGCTTAATAAATTACAAAATGGATTTAGCACAAAATTATCAAATAAAAGCAAAGGTAGATTTAATAATACCTGATAAACTTAATATTAATTCTTTTGATTTAAGTATTATTATCGGTAATTTGCTGGACAATGCCATTGAAGCTTCTTCCAAGGCGGATGACAGGTTTATCAACATATCCATTGAATTAGACAGGAATGTTCTTTATTTAAGTATCTCTAATTCTTATGATGGAAAACTGAAATTTACAGGCAGCAAATTAGCATCAACCAAGGATAATGAAAATCATGGCTTAGGATTAAACAATGTTCTTAAATCTGTAGAAAAGTACATGGGAACAATGAACGTTCACCATGATAATCATGTGTTTTATGTTGATATTTTAATGTATAATCAACCATTCAGCAATACTAAGCCAAGCTAATCACTGTTTTTAGATATTTTGTTATTGCTATGAATAACCATCAACTGTGGAATCTCTTTTTTAGTTTTGACATAAAAGTATATTAATTATTACATGATTAAACAATGAAATTTTTTTTGTGGTATAATGTAAATTGATATAATTCGCTCAATTGGAGGTATTCCATGAACTTTCAGGAATATATAAAAAAAATATACACAATTGCTTTTAGACTTACAGGAGAAGAAACAACAGCTAATGAAATGGCAACTTTTGCTATAAACAAAAATATAAATAATCTTAAAGAAGAAATAGATTCAAGTATTTTACATATGACGGCAAAAGAAGTTTGCAGCATATTTCTTGTAGAGCCTGATAAATATAACAATACTTCATTTAATAATCAAAACAACTCTGTCCAAAATACTTTGCTTAACTTAGAACCATTAAGCAGGGCAGCAATTGTATGGAAAGATATAATGGGATTCAATATTAACGATTTAGTAACAGCTTCAAACTGCCCAAAATCGGAACTTTACAAAAAGCTCAACAACGCCCGAAAACAGCTTCTCACCGGTGGGACAGCGGGTATGCCCTAACCCCATCGACTTGATTCCGGCTGAAAACAGGAGAACTTATATGAAATATAAATGTTTAATATTAGACCACGATGATACAGTTGTTAAAAGTACACCTGATATTCATTATCCTTCCTTTGCGGATGCATTGAAAACATTAAGACCTGAAATAGATATATTATGCCTTGATGAATTTGTTCAATATTGTTTTGAACCAGGTTTTTCTGCACTTTGCAAAGATATAATGAAATTTACACAGGAGGAGCAGGAATATCAATATAAAATATGGAAGAATTATGTTAATGAAAACTCTCCTGATTTTTATCCCGGTTTTCCGGAGATAATAAAAAGGTATAAGATGTCAGGCGGTATAATATGTGTTGTATCTCATTCGGAAAGTGAGCAAATAATTAGAGACTATACTTTGCATTGTGGCATAATTCCTGATTTGATTTTTGGATGGGAGTTAGAAGAACATAAAAGGAAACCAAATTCTTACCCAATAATTGAGATTATGAAAAGGTTTAACTTAAGTAATAACGAAATGTTGGTTTTGGATGATTTAAAGCCGGGACTTGATATGGCAAGAAACTGTAATGTTGATTTTGCAGCAGCAGGATGGTCTCACACAGTTCCTGAAATAGAAACATATATGAGGAACAATTCAGATTACTATTTCTCAACAGTGGATGAACTAAAACAGTTCTTGTTTGATTATTAGATAGTTATAACAGCCTTTAAAAGGAGGATGTTGAAATGAATGAGTTTTTAGTAGCTATTCTAAAGTATGTAAAAATTCTATTGATAGTATTGATTGTTATAAGTGTTATATTAGTTATAATTTCAAAGATTTTAGATTTTATAATTTCAATTTCTTTCTATTATGGTGCTATGCTTTCTTTTATAATAGCTTTTTTGTCTGTATCGGGAAATACAAAAATCTCGGGAAACCCTTACTATGTTCATACCCAAAGTGTGACATCTAATTCTATTCTTGAAAGTGCAAGACAGAATATGAGGCTAAGAGACAGCAGCTTTGGTTTCATGATTTTTATGGCTATTATAGGAGCCATGTTAATGACAATCAGCAACATTTTAGCAAAAGGAGGGCTATAAGACAGCATGAAAAAGAAACTGTTTTTTATTATATTGTGTGTGACGGTAATGTTAATTTATCTACCAACATTTGCATATGGAGATATAGGACCTAAACCATCTGTAGTAGTAAACTTTGAAGGTCTTGAAGGAGAAACTTATTATGTAACTCTCTTGTCCGAAACATCTTCAACGGGACCTTACAGTGCGGTTGGTAAATTTCCCGGAGATGCAAGATATGGCCAAGAAGATGAAGGACATGAAATTTGGCAGAAGTTTGTATCCTACGAGGATGGAGACGGATATTATTTTTTACAGTTTTTTAGAGACTGTACCGAAACGCAACAATTTAAATGGACCTATTATCCACCAAACAAATTTAAGGTATTAGTTTATTTATCCGAGCTTGACAGCTTTCTTGTAAGCGAGATTTATGAGAGATATGCATTTGACTCCTATTACCGGATTGATATAAGAGAAATGGAGTTAGAGCCATTGTCAACTATTGAGGGAATTACTGCACAAAAAAATTACAATTATTCAGAGGAGATTATTTCTCTTTTATTAAGAATAATTGCTACCATATCAATTGAAATATTAATTGCTTTCATATATGGCTATCGTAGTAAAAAACAGCTTAACATAATTATCAAAACTAATATAATAACCCAGACACTACTTAATATTTTGCTTAATACCGTTAATTATTATTCTGGTGGGTTGGCATTTTTATTAAGCTATATATTGATGGAAGTTTTAGTGTTTGTAATAGAAGCTTCTGTATATTCAGCCTTATTTACAAAATACAGTGCTGACAAATTATCTAAAAAACGATATGCTGTATTGTATGCTTTAATTGCTAACACAGTATCATTTTACTTAGGACTACAAATTGCAAAGATTATACCGGGAATTTTTTAAGGAAGCAGGGTTTATACTTACGGATATTTACGAAGATATAAACTGCTCAGGAAGACTTCACGAATTAAATGTTCCTACATTTCATGCAACAAGAGCAATAAAAATATAGAAGATGAAGCAGGAGGTAACAAAACATGGCAAACGAAAAACTATTAATCTCAAACCTTAGCACCATTGAATCAGAAATAATCATGGCAAAATTAAAATCATATGGTATACCGGCATTAAAGAAATCAAAAGGTACCGGTGAAATTATGGAAATATATACAGGTGTAAACATGTATGGAATAGATATCTATGTTCCTGAGGACATGCATGAATTAGCTAAAGAGCTTCTAAAACCTGAAAATGAACAGGAGTAATGGATTGCATTTAGTTGGAGGAAATATGGAAAAAGGATATATTCACATATATACAGGTAACGGTAAAGGTAAAACAACTGCTGCCTTTGGGCTTGCAATAAGGGCTGCATTGTCCGGTAAAAAAGTTTTTATAGGACAGTTTGTAAAGGACATGAAATATAATGAAACAAAAATACAAGATTATATAAATAATATTGAAATAAAGCAATTGGGAAGGGGATGTTTCATATATGAAGATCCTGAAGATGTGGATAAAGAAATTGCCAAGAAGGGTTTGGATGAATGCAGTGCTCTTTTATCAAGTGGTGAATATGATTTAGTGATACTTGATGAAATAAATATTGCACTTTATTATAAGCTGTTTGAAGTATCTGATGTGGTTAATGCATTAAAAAATAAAGCTGTAAAAACAGAGGTTGTGTTGACAGGCAGATATGCACCTAAGGAATTAATTGATATGGCTGATTTAGTAACTGAAATGGTTGAAATAAAGCATTATTACAGCCAAGGAGTGTTATCGAGAGAGGGTATAGATTGTTAACGGATGTTCAGAGAAACCATTATAAAAGACATATAATAATACCGGAAGTAGGCGAGGAGGGGCAAATAAAGCTTCTTAATTCTACTGCCGTTGTTTATTGTGAAAATACAGATAGTTTAAGGTCATTGGCATATTATCTTGCCGCTTTGGGAGTGGGACGAATATTTTGCCACTTAGATGATAGAAGTGGAGCTGAATCTTTATTTGCTGAAGTTATTGATTTAAACAATGATACATCAATTGAATTTTTAACTGAAAAGAATTTCACAGCTGATTGTAGGATTATTTTAGGAAATTTTAATTTTGTAATAAAAGCAGCAGATAGATTAATAAATGAAAAGTTTTTACCGACCACTGTATCGATTAGCGGTCAATGGAAAGGTACACTTCAGACCTTTAATAATCAGGATTTGTTTGAAAAATTCATTAAAATGTTAAATAAGGCAGGTAATTTTAACAGTAGTAGTTCAACCTTTTTAGTCAATGCATTTTCTGCTGCCCTTTGTTCCATAGAAATGGCTAAGCTATGCTTAAAGATTGGGAATTTACAAAAAGATATATTAGTTTATGATTTGCTTGACATGGTATTTACAAAAGCCGAAGATAGTCATAAAATTTTAAAAGCATTGAATGATACTAACAGCATCGATACAAACTATAAATTATCCAAGGCAAAAGTATTGATTGTTGGTGTCGGCGGGTTAGGCTCACCTGCAGCTTATGGGCTGACTAAGTCAGGCATTGGCACATTAGGATTAATAGATTTGGATAAAGTTGAAATGAGTAATTTAAACAGGCAAATTTTACACTCATTTTCTCGTATTGGAATGTCAAAAGCAAAATCAGCGGAATTTTTATTAAAAAAATTTAATCCTGATATAAATATAAAAACATATATAACTGAATTAACGAAAGATAATGCAGAAGAATTGTTTTCCGAATATGATTTGATTATTGCAGCAGTTGATAATATACCAACAAGGTATTTAATAAATGATACTTGCTTTTTATTGAATAAACCCTGTGTCGAAGCCGGAATTTTAAGATTGGATGGTACTGCAACAACCATTATACCTCATAAAGGACATTGTTATCGATGTCTGTATCCTAATGTTGATATAAGCAGTTTAGCAGGTATGGGAAACGGTGTGTTGGGTCCTGTTCCCGGAGTAATGGGATTTATACAGGTAGCAGAAGCTCTTAAGGTTTTAACAGGAATCGGGACAACACTAAAAAATAAAATATTACTGTTTGATTCTATGGATATGGATTTTAATATAATTGACATACAGAAAAGTCCGGACTGCCCAACATGTGGAAAATACTGAAAACCGTGGCTTTTCTATAAATAAGCTACGAAGCAGTGTGTCATTACGAACCGAATGTAATTCTTCGCTATGTTAAGGATGACGAAAAGTGCAGTATACTGCACTTTCATTTTTGTTTAACGTATAAAATTAGTATAAACTTTTCTTTCAACCTCAGGTTTATCTATTTTTCCTTCTCCAAATTCAATTAATTTAAGAAGCCATGCCATATTTTTGCCAAGTATACGCATTATTTGCATACCTTCATCATCTTGCAATGCTTCTCCCGGAGCTCTTCCGTAAATAACATTCCAATAATTTGAAGTGGGCATTACCATTTCACCATAACCTATGTAATTATTAAGCTGATTATATGCAGGGACTCCACCGGAGCGTCTTACTGCAGTAACTCCAACACCAACCTTATGTCTGTACAATGAATTATTTGCACTTCCCACATATATTGCTCTGTCTAAAAATGCTTTCATTTCAGCAGAAATATCCGAAAAATGAACAGGGGAACCAAATATAATACCATCTGCTTCCTTCATTTTTTGAATCCATTCATTAACTTCATCATCGAAAATACATCTTTCATCTCTTGATTTAAAGCAGTGATTACATGCAGTGCATCCACGTATATTTTTACCACCTACATGGACAATTTCAACTTCAATATTTTCTTTTTCCAATTGCTCAGCAAGGATTTTTATAGCATGATAAGTATTCCCTTCTTTTTTTGGACTTCCGTTAAATGCAACAACTTTCATGATTACCTCCAAATTAGTTTATAGGCAATTATACTAAAATATTTAAAAATTATCAAGCAAAAACCTGAGATTTTCACCTTAAGCTCATAGCGACACACAATTATTGCATTTGTGAATGTAAATGAAAATTTTTAATGATAGAAATTTTTTTGGATATACTATAAAAAATATTAATCAACTTGGAGGTCAACAATGAAAAAAATAGCATTGATAGTTTGTGCATTAATGATAATAAGTATGGTCGCATGCACAACAAACGATAAAAATTTAAACGATAACAGCAATAATGGTAATAAAGTGGGAGACAAAATAGAAGATGCTGTTGATAATAATAACGGTGCAAATGCTGACAACAATGATAGAGCAGATGAAAAGACATTGACAGGATCAGCTGAAGGATATGGAGGAGAAGTAAAGGTAACTGTAAAAGTTAATGGAGATGACATAGTTTCGGTTGAAGCTGTTGGAAAAGATGAAACTCAAGGTGTAGGCTCAAGGGCAATAGATGAATTGCCGGACAAAATTGCTGAAGCAGATTCTACAGACGTTGACAGTGTATCCGGTGCAACAAAAACAAGCGAAGCAATAAAGCAAGCAGTTAACAAAGCTTTAGAAGGAAATATGCAATCTAAGGATTAAAAAAACCAGCCGCAAGGCTGGTTTTAGTCATATAATGAAGATAATATCAATGATGTAGAAGATTCCTTTATGCATTCTATTTTATGAAGCTCATCTTGAATAGCCTTTAAGCCTAAAGGTGTAGAGCACCTTACTCTCATAAGGATACACCAAGTTCCTGTAACAATATGACACTCTTCAATCACTAAGTCAGGAATTACTAAATTTTTTAATTGTTCTAATAGTTTGTCATAATCAGCTGTTCTGACTCTTAAGGAAATTATTGCATATGTTGTAAAGCCAAGTTTTGACCAGTCAATAATTGTCTTATAGCCTGTGATTATGCCTTGTTCTTCTAATTTTGTCACTCTGTTATGAATTGCAGGTCTGGATAAATTTAATCTTTTTGAAAGCTCCTCATGAGAAATTCTACCTTCTTTCTCAATGTTTTTTATGATTTGCATGTCTAAAGAATCCATATACACCTCATGTCTTATCGTAAAATTTTTTTAAAAATATATACTATCAGTTATAATATATCACAAAAATGTACAACTTGTAAATGATTATTTATAAAAATGCAGTAATAAATAATTATTTTTGCATTTATCGGAATATATGGACGTTTTTTGGCAAATATAGAATTATGTACACTAAAGGAGGTATTTATGAAATTAAATAAATTGTTAATTATATGTTTAATACTGCTAATTTCAATATCAGGATGTGCTAAAAATGAAAATAATAATGCCATGGATAATGATAAAACAGCAAAGTCAAAAAACGAGCCATATGGTAAATTCACCGCTAATGGAAAAATTGTTAAAATGGATGATGAAGGATTTCATATTCAATCAGGAGAAAATGTTGATGTTTACAATGTTGATGCAGGAAGAAGCAGCAACTTTTTTATCGGTGATTATGTTGCATTAACTTCTTTGGATGGTGATATATTTGATGTGGCTATAGATGAAGAATATGATTATTCAGGTATAGACAGAAGTATTTTTGATGAGGCTTCTAAGTTAAATGTTAGGGTTGCAGAAATATCAAGAGATGAAACAGGAGCAATGAGAATTTACGGTCTTGCGGCAGACAACAAAGAATATGACATAGTATCAAATGCAGATACTGTAACAAATTTTGCCCGTTCAACTTTAAAGGTGGATGATGAAATTTTTGTATATCCTAAAAAATTATCAGGAGATATACCCGCAGTAGTCGAAGCAGAGGCAATTTTTAACAAAGACAGAGGCAATTTTTAACAAAGATGATAATTGACAAAACAAATATTATGCTTTACAATAAAAATGGAAAATATCTTAAAGAAAATAGATGATAGGAGGTAAATTTTGGTGCTTTATTATACTGAAATTTACCTTTACCTTTTAAGGAGGATATAATGGATAAGGTTATTATAACGGGGAATAGTTTGACACTTGAAGATGTAATAGCTGTTTGCAGAAATTATAAACAAGTAGAACTATCAGATTTTGCTGCTGAAAAGATTTTACAGTCAAGAAAGGTTGTTGATGATTTTGTAGAAAATGAAGATGTGGTTTATGGAATTACAACAGGCTTTGGAAAGTTCAGCGATGTTAGTATTTCAAAGGAAGAATCTAAAACTCTGCAGAAAAATCTAATAATAACCCATGCAGTAGGAGCTGGTAAGCCCCTAAATAAAGAAGTTGTAAGAGGAATAATCTTATTAAGAATCAATAACTTGGCAAAAGGTTATTCAGGTGCAAAACTTGAAACTATACATACAATGATTGAAATGCTTAACAAAAGAGTTCATCCCATAGTACCTGAAAAAGGCTCCCTTGGTGCAAGTGGTGATTTAGCACCCTTATCTCACATGGTGTTGCCTATGATAGGACTTGGGCAGGCAGAATATATGGGTGAAGTAATGAGTGGAGAAGAAGCCATGAAAAAGGCTGGAATCCCTGTAATTGAGCTAACATCCAAGGAAGGGCTTGCACTTATAAACGGAACACAGGTAATGACTGCAGTAGGAGCATTAACTGTTTACGATTCTTTAAATATAATAAAGGTTTCAGATATAGCAGCAGCCTTAAGCTTTGAGGCTCAAAACGGAATAGTCGATGCATTAGACCACAGACTCCATGATGTTCGTCCTCACAAAGGTCAAATTGATACTGCAAGAATTATGCTTAATTTATTGAAAGGCAGCAAAATGACAACAAGACAAGGAGAAATACGTGTGCAGGATGCTTATTCCTTAAGATGCGTTCCTCAGGTACACGGGGCAAGCAAGGATGCTGTAAACTATGTTAAGGAAAAAGTAGAAATAGAAATAAATTCAGTTACAGACAACCCTATAATTTTTCCCGAAACCAAGGAAGGAATTTCGGGAGGTAATTTCCATGGTCAGCCTATGGCACTATCTTTTGACTTTTTAGGTATTGCTCTTTCAGAGCTTGCCAATATTTCTGAAAGAAGATTAGAAAGATTAGTCAATCCAACTCTTAGCGGTCTCCCTGCATTTTTGGTTGAACATGGCGGGCTCAATTCAGGATTTATGATTGTTCAATATTCTGCTGCAGCATTAGTTTCTGAAAACAAAATATTATCACATCCTGCTTCTGTTGACAGTATACCTTCTTCTGCAAATCAAGAAGACCATGTTTCCATGGGTACCATTGCCGCCAGGAAAGCAAGAGAAATTTTAGAAAATGTGAGACGGGTTTTAGCAATGGAAATAATGTGTGCATGTCAAGGAATAGACTTAAGAGGAAATAAGGGTTTAGGTGTAGGAACAAAGCTAATCTATGAAGAAGTAAGAAAAGTTGTCCCCAAATTAAAAGAAGATAGACCTTTATATGAAGATATAAACAAATGTGAAGAGTTAATAATAAACGGAACAATTACAAAAGCATGTGAAGGAATAATATAATAAATGGCAGGGATGAATACATCCTTGCCATTTATGCATCATTTATTTATGGTTAT
>CAZCTI010000021.1:0-21254 GCA_964501385.1 uncultured Clostridia bacterium | reverse complement strand
TTAGATTCTAAATAAATATTATTGATAGAAGTAATTTCAATTTCTCCACGAGCTGATGGTTTTACGCATTTAGCAATATCAACAACCCGGTTATCATAAAAATACAACCCCGGCACTGCATAATTTGACTTAGGATACTCAGGTTTTTCTTCTATAGAAACTACTTTTCTGTTTTCATCAAACTCAACTACACCAAATGCTCTCGCATCTTTTACAGGATACCCGAATATAACAGCACCTTTTTTTAATACAGTTGCTTTATTTAATACCCTTGTTAAGTCTTGACCATAAAATACATTGTCTCCTAATATTAAACATACACTGTCATCACCAATAAATTCTTCCCCAAGAATAAATGCATCTGCTAATCCCCTTGGGGTTTTTTGTATCATATAAGAAAATTTTAGCCCTAAAGAAGCTCCGGTACCTAATAGTCTTTCATAAACAGGTGTATCATGCGGTGTTGAAATAATTAATATTTCCCTAATTCCAGCCAACATCAACACAGAAAGCGGATAATATATCAATGGCTTGTCATAAATAGGCAATAATTGTTTTGATACCGCTTGAGTCATAGGATATAGCCTTGTTCCATTGCCTCCGGCAAGAATAATTCCTTTCATATCCTTCACCTTATCTCTTAATAATTTCACAAATTTTATCTACATCCTTTAAACTTAAATCTGCGTATAATGGTAATGTAAGTATTCTTTCTGCTATATACTTAGCCACAGGTGTTTCTTCCACATTATATTTATCTTTATAACAATCAAAACTATTGGTAAGAGGATAGAAATATTTCCTCGCTATAATATTATGAGTCTTTAGCTCCTCAAATGCATCATCTCTTGTCTTTTTATAACCATCAAAAACAACAGGATAATATGCATAATTGCTTTTAATACCTTCTTGAGGCTTTATTAATTTTATGCCTTCTATCTCATTTAAATGCTCATTATATCTTTCAACTACCATTTTCCTTTTAAATATTTCATAATCAACATGTCTAAGGTTACAAATGCCCATAGCTGCTTGAAAATCGTTCATTTTTGCATTACCACCAACATATTCTACATTCTCTGTACCGGTTATTCCAAAATTTTTAAGACCATCTAATTTTTTCTTAATAGAAAAATCATTATATGTAACAGCACCACCTTCTATGGTATTAAAAACCTTTGTTGCATGAAAGCTAAACATTGCTGCATCTCCAAATATTCCTATACCTTGTCCATTTACAATCACCCCGAAAGTATGTGCTGCATCATAAATTACTTTTAAATTATGTTTCTTAGCAATATGTTCAATTCTTTCAACATTACATACATTACCATAGACATGAACCGGAATAATAGCAGATGTCTTTTCTGTAATATAACTTTCTATTTTTTCAACATCAATAGTATAATTATCAGGATTTATGTCGCAAAAAACCGGTGCTAATCCATTTCGTACAATTGCATGCGTTGTTGATGCAAAAGTAAATGGCGTTGTTATAATCTCTCCTTTTAGGTCGAATGCTGCTATTACGCACTCAAGAGCTAAATGTCCATTTGTAAATAAAGTAATATTTTGAACATTAAGATATTCTATGAGCAGCTCTTCAAGCTTCCTATGTTTTATACCCATATTAGTTAACCAGTGTGTATTCCACAAATCTCTCATTTCATCAATATATTCTTCAATACCCGGCATAGATGACCGTGTTACCTGTATTGCCATAGTTTCGCCCCCCTCATGACTTTCATAGAATTGTATAATTATCTAACATTTCACTTATTTTGCTTGGACTATTAAACATCATAACATCAATAATTGATAATCCCGGCTGGAATATTTCACGTTTCTGAGGATATTCTTCAAAATTTATTTTTAAAAACTTTATATCTATTCCATTATTAATGTATTTTGATTTATCATAAAAAGTAAATCCACCTTCAGGATTCCAATATTCAGTTACATTACCTAATGCCTTACATATATTAAGTGCCCATTCATCAGAATCATTTGCAGTTTCAATCACAATTTTCATTTCTGTAAAAATTTCTAAATAGGTTTCAATGCCTATATACTTACATACTGTTTGAAGGCAATGTTTATTTAGTTTAACAATGCTGTCAGTATTAATGCTAAGTGCTTCATCAAGAACATTTAAAGTTTCATTGTAAAATTGAGCCTTTCTTTTATAATGCTCGAGCTGTCTAAATATTCTTCCTCTCCAATCTTCAGAATTATTTATTCGAATATTTTCAATCTTTGTTTCTCTGCTATGTTTTTTCAAAGGAACCTTGATATATTGCCATCCTTCGTCGGATTGCATAATTCTGTTTCTCTCAATCCATCCTTGTTTTATAAATTGAACAGAATCAATTAAAATGAATCTTTCTGTTTGTTTAATCAAGCTAAAATATCCTAAGTATGGGAAAAAATATGGTTGCATAATCCCTACCTTCAAGACCTCACACCCTTTCTATATTCCAACCCTCATACATTCCCACTGGCTTCTGCAATCATAATCTTTTGAGCCAATAAATATTTTACGAATTCAGTTAACGACATAAATATGCTGTATATTAAAACGGTAGTATTTGGATTTAAATCAAATATCTTTGCAATCCTAAAAACAACTAATACCAATATTAATTTAGTAACATAAAGGCAGAATGACATTTTTTGTTGTTCGAATATTGAAAAAACTACACTTATTGGATGAAAAATAAAATGGGTAAACACTTCTATTGAAAGAATTCTTGCAAAAACTCCCGCAACTCTCCATTCTGAACCAAACACAAAAGAAAAAAGAACTGGACCAAATAAAACTAATACTATCATAGGTATACTAGCTATAAAAATTAGCTTTTTTAATAACATATTTGATAATTCTTTAATTCTGATAGGATTTGTCTTACCTATTCTTGCTGCTTCACCATAAAATACATCTTGAACCGATTTTCCTACAATTGTCATAGGTAAAAATGCAATACCTCTCGCTAAGCCGTATAACCCTACTAGTCCTGTGCCATACAAAGACGACATAAATATAGTTGGCAATTGGCCTGAAGCTGACAAAAGTAACATACCAGGTGCTGTATATAATGGAAATCTAATATAACGTTTTGAAAGAGCTTTGATTTTTGGATAATCTGCTTTTTTTATCAAGTTTTTAAACTCAATTATATTCGGTTTTATTAAAGTGAATATTCCTGCACTCTGACTAAATATATTTCCTATAATTAATCCAACCGCTCCAAGATTAAGTAACCCTAACCCAATTTTTGTAGAATTTCCCGTTATACTTTGGCTGTATTTTGTAACAGTTATAGATTTAAAATTTCTCTTTCTAAATGCCCACTGCGACATAACTGTATAGAACCCAGTTAAAAAAAAACCCACTGGTATAAAGTATTTGTATTGTAATATCTGCTCAGCTTTAAAAAGACTCAAAAAATGGTCTCCTACAAATATTAGTAAAAAAAGTAAAATAGTAGTGAAACTAAATAAAATTAATAGGCATAGAATTAATACATTAAATGCTTTCTCGTCGTCATTCGCTATAGGAATAGCTGATTCATATGATAAAGCGCCTAATAAATTAATCATTCCTAAAAAAGCAACATATACAGTTAATATCCCATATTCATATGGCGAATACAATCTTGTAATTATTGGTGAAAGTAAAATAGTTAATACTTGGGAAAAAATTGCTCCGCCAGTAATCATGAGTACATTTTTTGTAAAACTACCTTCTTTAAGCAGATTTATAAATACTTTAACTTTTCGCAAATGTAATTCACCTTCTTCTTATTCGACGAAATCATATTCCTTAAAACTATTAAAGTATTTTTTTGCCATACAATCATTTCTGTTTTCCTGAACAAGTTGTCTACTCAAAATTCCATGCTCTATTAGAAGCTCTGGATTTTTAATATAATTTGATAGACAATCATAAAAATCATCCACTTTAGGATTACAGATAAAGCAATTCTTTCTATTTATATTACTTATTTCCACACTATTAATTCTATTGCTTAGTACCATACCCATACCTGAGGCTCTTGCTTCCGTAATCGATATATTTCCATTTGAGTAGTATGCAGGAAGTATCAAAATATCTGACTTTTTGTAAATCAAGTTCATGTTATTCCAAGAATCAATATCATTTAAGAATTCTACATTGGTAATATTGTTTTTTTTAATAAAGTCCATACATTTTGTCTTCTCTGAGCCTTCAGAATTCATCAACAATTTTATATTTAAATGCTTTGCTGAAAGCCTTTTAAATACTTCCAACGCAATCAATGGCTGATATCTTTCAACAAGTCTATTTGCAAATAATAAAGTTATAGGATCCCCACTTTTTTTTTCACGTAATGGATGATTGTAGTATTCTTCAATATCTTTTGGATAAGGTAGAATTGTCACCTTTTCTCTATGAAACTCAAACTCCTCAAGAAATTGTTTTTCTGCAACTTCTCCCATGGCAATATAAAGATCTACTTTTTTAAATAGTCTTTTTATTAAGTTAATTTTTGAGGAAGAATTTTTTCTTGTTGTTAATTCTGTGGAACCTTGATCGTCATTTGTTACATATCTTAATGGCTCACTCATTACTGCTACTTTTGCTCCTAACAGCTTCGCAAAGTTTAGTACTAAAATATGCCATTTCATAAAACCGCCAAGAACGACTATATCTGGTTTAAATCGAAGCATATCAATGAATAAGCCAAACGAGTAATAACCCACTTTGGGCAACTTCCCTGACGCTTTCATTATTTTACATTTATTTCCTAATGGTATTTTCCACCACTCAGGTCTTGTTTCATCTAAATATTCATAAAACCAAAACTCAGCATTAAAATGCTCTTGGAGTGCATAACAAAATTTCACTTGATATGGTGATGCTATGTTACTAATAAATAAATATTTCTTTTTCAACTCATTACACCTTCTTTAGACTTTTACCTATTACTTCCCTTTATTCCGGCCTTAAATTTATTTAGACGACCCTTTTAGTAATCGTAGTTTCTTTTATTGTAGTAAAATTCAATAATTCATGTTTTATATATTCGAGTGATAACAGCTTTTCTTTAATCTCTTTTATATTTAACCTTTCTGCATTATCAGAATTATACTCTCCGTTAAAAGATAACTTTTGACTTCCTTCTATGAAATATTTATCATAATTAAGGTCTCTTTTATCAGCAGGTACTCTATAGAAACTACCCATGTCTTCTGCCTTTAAATATTCTTCTTTTGTTAAAAGAGTTTCATATCTTTTTTCTCCGTGGCGGGTACCGATTACTTTAATTTCATTATCCACATTAAATAGTTCTTTAACTGCTTGAGCCAAATCTCCTATTGTAGATGACGGTGACTTTTGAACCATAATATCTCCTGATTTGGCATTCTGAAAAGCAAAGACTACAAGCTCTACAGCTTCTTCTAAACTCATTAAAAATCTGGTCATATTCGGTTCTGTAACAGTTAGTGGTTGTCTACTCTTTATCTGTTCAATAAATAGCGGTATAACTGAACCCCTCGTTGCCATAACATTACCATAACGAGTTCCGCATATTAAAGTTTTGTTTGGATCAACTGTTTTTGATTTAGCTACAAAGACTTTTTCCATCATTGCTTTAGAAATTCCCATTGCATTAATTGGATAAGCTGCTTTGTCTGTTGAAAGACATATAACCTTTTTTACACCATAATCAATAGCAGCAGTTAGCACATTATCCGCACCTAATACATTGGTTTTTACTGCTTCCAAAGGGAAGAACTCACATGAAGGAACTTGTTTAAGTGCTGCAGCATGAAATATATAATCCACTCCATACATAGCACTTTTTACAGATTGAATATCTCTTACATCCCCTATATAAAACTTAAGCTTATCATTTTTATATAGCTTTCGCATATCATCCTGTTTCTTTTCATCACGTGAAAAAATGCGAATTTCTTTTATATCTGTATTTAAAAATCTTTCCATTACTGCATTACCAAAGGAGCCTGTGCCGCCTGTGATTAATAAGGTTTTATTTTTAAACATAATTTCTCATCCCCCAATTCCTTTAACGCACTTTCAAAGCTATAAATGAATTTTCCCCAATTTTCTTTTATAACATTATATTTTTACTAATAGTTAATATTCCAAAAATTCAACTCATATGATGACAATAATCACCTTTCTATAATCGCTGCCAAATAACTCTATTAACATAATCAGTATAAGACAATATAATTCTTAACACCTTATCAGACACATTAGGCATACTATAATCTGCAACCCTTCTTAATGTGCCTTTTTCTTGAGTTTCTAAAACCTCAAGTCCTTGAAGAATCCTTTCCTTCTTTAATCCAACCATCATTACTGATGCTTCTTCCATTGCTTCGGGTCTTTCATGAGCTTGCCTTATGTTAAGTGCTCTAAACCCAAGAATGGAAGACTCTTCACTTATAGTACCACTATCGCTTAGTACTGCTTTTGATTTTATTTGAAGTTTAACATAATCATTAAATCCTAATGGTTTCATTGTCTTAATTAATGAATTAAATTTAATGCCTTTAGAGTCTATCATTTTTCTAGTTCTGGGATGTGTACTTACAATCAAAGGCATTTTATATTTTTCTGCTACAGCATTTAAACTTTCTACTAAGCCTAAGAAATTGACTTCTGAGTTTACATTTTCTTCTCTATGTGCAGAAACCACAAAATACTTTCCTTCTTCAAGTCCTAATCTTTCTATCACATCAGACTTCTCAATATCTTCTCTTCTATAATTTATAACTTCAAACATTGGGCTACCTGTTTTTATAACTCTATCTGCAGGTATTCCTTCCCTCAATAGATATTCTCTAGCTATATCACTATAAGTTAAATTAATATCTGAAATATGGTCTACGATCTTTCTATTTGTCTCTTCTGGTACCCTCTGATCAAAACATCTATTCCCTGCTTCCATATGGAAAATTGGAATATGTCTCCTCTTTGCTGCAATAGCACATAAGCAACTATTTGTATCTCCAAGTACTAAAAAAGCATCTGGTTTTACTTCTTCCATAATAGGATCAATTTTAATAAGAATATTTCCAATAGTTTCTACTGCTGTTCCAGTAGCTGTATTGAGAAAGTAATTAGGCATTTTCAACTTAAAGTCTTTAAAAAACACTTCGTTTAGCTCATAATCATAATTTTGCCCTGTATGAACAAGAATGTGTTCTATAGCTTCGGTTTCTTCTAATTTATTAATAACAGCTGACAGTCTTATAATTTCCGGTCTTGTACCTACAACTGTCATAACCTTTAATTTTTTCATACGCCTATACCTCCAAATAGTAAGTATCTGGTTTTTTAGGATTAAATAATTCATTAGCCCACATAATAGTAACCATATCTGTCTCACCTATATTTGATATGTTATGGGTATAACCTGTTGGTATATCTACAACTTCCATCTTATCTCCGCTAACAAAGTACTCTATGACTTCATCTGAATCAATTTTTCTTAAATGTATAACCCCGTTACCACTTACGACAAGAAACTTTTCATTCTTAGTGTGATGCCAGTGATTACCTTTTGTAACTCCAGGTTTTGAAATATTTACTGAAACTTGCCCCCTGTCAGAAGTCTTAATAAACTCAGTAAATGAACCTCTACTATCTACATTCATTTTAAGTTCGTAACTAAATTTATCTTTAGGTAAATAGCTTAAATATGTGCTATATAGTTTCTTTGTAAAAGAATCTGACATATCTGGAATGGAGCGTTCATCTCGGCTTTTCTTAAATGAGTAAATTAGTTTAACAATTTCTTCCAAGGTTATAGTATAAACTACAGGAACTTTACAAAAATCTCCTTCTCTATTTTCTTTACCTTCAAGAGAATTAATTAATTCATCTATCACGTCATCTATATATACAAGTTTCATTACAACACTTGGAGCATTCACATTTATAGGTAAATTATGAGCGATATTATTACAAAATGTTGCTACTGCACTATTGTAATTTGGTCTGCACCATTTTCCAAACACATTAGGAAATCTATATACCAAGACTTTTGCATTAGTTTCTTTACAATAATTAAATAACAAGTCTTCTCCATATTTTTTACTCTTTCCATAAGGATTATCAAGTTCAGACTGGATAGATGATGAAAACATTACTGGGCAGTCATTATTATGCTTTTTAAGTGTATCAAGTAAAGTCGATGTAAACCCTAAGTTACCTTCCATAAACTCTGATTGATCTTTAGGTCGATTTACTCCAGCAAGATGAAAAATAAAATCAGCTTTTTTACAATATTCTACAAGTAAAGAAGGGGCAGTCTCTCTATCATATTCGAATATATCTGTGTATTTTCTATTCTTAAGTTCTGCTATTAGATTTTTCCCAATAAAACCTTTTGCTCCTGTTATAAGTATCCTCATATCTTATACCAGCCTTTCGAATTGATTTATATGACTCTTTTGTAATTGCATATTTTCACCTCATACTTAAATATTGTTTATTGCCAGAAAAAAAGATAATGTGGGTTGTTTCTAATAAAAAGCAAGAGCAATAAACCGGTTGCCATGTAATAAACAATAACTCTTTCTTTTCTATTAAATGAAAAAATAATCTCAGGAATTAATAATATTAAAAAAATCGAATAATATTGTACTGCTCTCATTGTCGATGGATTAATGAATGTCAAAGGTACAAAAACAAGAGCTAATACTAAAGCGTTTATGTAATGAATCGCTTGGGGGTTATGATACAATATTGTTCTGTACTTCCAAATACTAACTACAAAAACAACTATTAAGAGTGTAGTAAAAGTCCAAGTTCCTGCACCTTCATACTGATACATATATTCATCATATCCTATAATATTTACTATGATTTCCATAAATTCAAATCTAAATAGGAATATTATTATGAAAACTAATAGTACAGAAAATAAGTACTTCCTATTAATTTTTATATTTGCTAAAAAATAGAAAGGTAAAAAGGCTACTGCTGATTTATGAATAGTAAATGCTAATAAAATCAAAACTAAAAATGGGAAGAGTTTTCTTTTTATTATTAATTCATATCCTAACAGTACTACTAATGCTGTCGCTATGGTTTGTCTATGACCTGTAAGTGAAAAAAAAGAATAAAACAAAACAGAATACATTAAGAAGCTAATAAGTGGCTCTTTTGAATTCTTATATATCCATCTTCCTAATGGCACTGTAAATATTAAGGCAATTATAATCAGGTATACTTGATAGTTAGTTGTAAACAATTGAACAATCTTCTCAAATATTGAATACCCAGGATCTTTGCCAACGCCCCCCCCAAAATAAACATTTATAAACTCTAAGAATATATGATTCCAACTTAAGTATAGTGTTCTATCAAACATATATAGTTTATATACCTCGGTGTCTGCACCTATTGTTATATGTCTAAGTCCTGACAAAAGAATCCAATTAATTGATGCTAATATGCAAAACAGTTTTTTATTCTTGAATTTAGAGTTATACAAGAATAATAGAGCATATACTATTATCATCAAAATGTTAAGTAAGTATATGATCATATCAATTTCGTCCCCGTTTAAGTATATTTAAATATAAATTTACATACTCTTGATACCTGTCATTTTTGTTAAAGTTTTTAGTTACGCGATCAATACATTTTTGTTCATAAAAGTTTTTTCCCTTAGCTTTGATTTTTAAGATTGCCTTTAATAATTCTTCTTTATTACCTTTAGGAACAATTAACCCTGTTTCCTGGTTAATTATTTCTGAACTGCCACCAGAATCATATGTGATTACTGGTGTTCCACAAGCTAAGGCTTCCATATTTACAGTCGGTAAGGAGTCCTCAAATGTAACATTAACAAAAACATCAGCAAAAGAGTAAATTTTAGCCATTTCATCTCTATCCGTAATATATCCAATACCTACAACTGATTCAGATAGTTGCTTTAATTCTTCTTTATTACATCCAAAAATAACCAACTTCATGTCCGACTTTATATTGGAAACTATATAGTTAAGTGTCTCCATATTAAAATGGCTAAGCCATTTCGCCGCAGCTCCCAGAATAATGAATTTATTTAATAACCCCAGCTCTTCTCTGATTTGAGAAAACGTAGGTTTAAAAACATCAATATTGACACCGTTATATATAGTTATTATGTCTTTGTCTTTAAAGATACCATGCTTAGCCTCGTTGCTTATCCATTTTGAAACACCGACAATAGTCAATGACTTTAGTTTACTAAAATACTTATTTTTATCTATCAAAACACTATTAGTTCTATCAAAAAGCCAACTGGGAACATCAGTTTTAATTTGGGGACATTTACCACACAATGCCTTCCATTTATAACATTCAACTATTTGATAATGAAAACACTTTCCTGTAAAAAACCAACAGTCATGGAGTGTAATAACCGTATTAATACTTTTTTTAGCTAAATACTCAAGTAACAGATTTAAGTTTAAATAGTTATTATGTAAATTATGAAGATGCACTATATCTGGCTGAATTTCATTGATATATTTTATTAAACTTTTTGTACTGGTAGTAGAAAAATATGCTTGTTTACCTAATAGACGTGTTAAAAAAGCGTGCATTTTGTAATCTATTGAATTCCCAATCTTATATCCAAATAGAGGTTCTTCAGTTGCGTTTTGATAAGCAATATAAGATTCATAACCACTATATTGCAAAAGGAAATCAATATCTTTTACAATTATTCCAGTACTTTTACAGCCATATATAGCGTTAATTTGAAGTATTTTCATATTAATTTTCCCTTTGTTTTAATTCTTCATGACTTATTAGAGATTACTACTGTAGTGGTGCATGATAATAGTTGATTATAAGACTAACAGTATATAGTATTTGACTCAAAAACATAAAAACCATATTTTACTTAATGTATAATTCTGCAAATATATTTTTAAAAATCTTTTTTAGCAAACGATAAACATCACTATAAATACTTCCAATCGGTTTTAATAAAAACCACAATAAGTACGGACACCTTAATTTCATCAATTTAAAACTTAATTCCGAACTTTCAAAATACCCTCTTTGTCTTGTATAACAACCAATTTTATAAAAAATCTTATAGTCATTGTACTCTAATTTATTATCAATTTGTTTTAGTAAATTAGTATGAAAAAGATCAAATTCTTTAAAACTAAGGTCCGACATTGTGTATGTAACTTGTTTTTTATGCATTCGTCCTTGAACAAGAGTTAGTGGTACATAAAAAAATTGGTAGTCATTAAGTAAAAGTCTATACCATAAATCATAATCTGATACTGTTCTTATCGACTCATTAAATCCATTCATAGCCTTAATAGCTCTTTTATGAACTAAAAATGAACATCCGCCTAGTCTATTATTTTTAAGGTTTTTTATAAATATATCTCTATTTAATTCAAACTCTTTTGCGATAGGTTTTAATCTTAGAATAATATTATTTTTATCATCAATAAATTCAGTATTGCAGTATAATACAATATGTGATATATCCTCAATTTTATATTTGATCATAATAATTTCATTTAGATACTTTATCTGCTCTTCAATTTTATTAGGTAAATAAATATCATCATGAGATAGCCAGGAAAACCAGTCTCCTTTCATTTTTTCAATACCATAATTTAAGGCAGAAGAAACTCCACCATTAGATTTTGAAAAATACTTGATATACTGTTTATATTGATTTGCAATTTCTTCAGAAGCACCACTATCATTTGATCCATCATTAACAACAATAATTTCTATGTTATTGTATGTCTGTGAAAGCGAGCTTTCAATGCTTTGTTGTAAATAATCAGCTCCGTTATATACAGGAATAATTATAGAAACTTTCGGATTATACATAAGATTTAACTCCATTAATAGACTCTAATATATTATTATAGTATTTAAGAATACTTTTTGAAGTATGTTCAATATCAAGCATTTCTCTAACAAGTTTCTGACCCAAAAAAGCCATATCTGTTGATTTTTTTTTCGAATAAATCATTTTAATAATAGCATCAGCAAGCTCTTTAGGTGATTTTGCATTTACTGCATATCCAGTTTCTCCATCAATTATAATATCTGGAAACCCTCCAACATTAGTTGATATCGTCGGCACCCCAGCTGCCAAGCTTTCCGCAGCTCCACCCAGGTTTTCACTATGCGATGGATGTACCGCTATATCCAGTTCTTTATACACTCTTTTCATATCTTTTCGAAAACCTGTGAAAATTATATTTTCTCCACATTCTTTTTGAGCGTATTTTTTAATTTTTTGTACATATTTTGAGGATGTTCCCCAAGCATCACCTATAATGACACCTAATATTCTTGGCTCTAATTTTCTAGCTATCAATATTGCATCAATAAAATCTTCATGACCTTTTAGTCCCCTAAACTGCAACATATGAACTTTGGGTTTATAAAAGTAGCTAACCATTCCAACCAGTATTCTATCACTGGGGATATTATATTCATCATGTAAAATATTAGTTGATTCTTCGTATTCATCACAACTGGCACCGCCATATCCACCATAATAGGCTAAAAAAATTCTATCTTTTGCTATTCCTGATTCAGAATATATGTCACATGTTTTCTTACATGCACCAGCCCAATAATCATTTGAATTTGATAGAATAATCTCAGCCTTTCTATATAATTCATTTTCAAGATGAAGTGGTCCTGGAACTTGAAATAACCTAGGGATATTTACGTTTCTAAGAGCTATTCTAAGCATCATAATATTAGTTACAAAATGCGAATGTATTAAATCGGGTTGAGTTTTTTCTACAAGCTCTCTTATCGATTTAGATCGCTTTATTATTTCCCATGGCTTCGATAAAGGTAACGAAAAGTCACCTTTTTCAAGTCTCATCCCGTTTTCTTTATATTTTTCTGCCATCCCCCCATCGATTTCTGGTAAAACTGTAATAATTTCTAAACCATAATCATTTAACCATTTTGCTTGATTAAATGCCCAATTCGCTCCCTCATTCGTTTTAACAATATGTAGTATTTTCATTTATCAACTCTCCTAGCTGGAACTCCAACATATGTTCCTGGTTCATCTATATCTTTAACCACAACAGCACCTGCACCAACTTTGCAACCACTGCAGATATTCACGTTATTACTAACAACGCTGCCTATTCCTAACCATGTACCCTTTCCTATTCCTACACTCCCAGCAGTCCTAACCCCAGGAGAAATATGCACATTATCTTCTATTACATTGTCATGATCCAAGCTAGAACTCGTATTTAAAATGCAACCTTTACCAATTCTACTAGAACTGTTAATAACAACTCCGCCCATTATAACCGTTCCAATTCCAATTTCTACATCAGTACCTATAACTGCACTCGGATGTATTAATCTAACTATATTTAAATCCTTTTCTTCTAACTCTTCTTGTATCTTCTTCCTCGTCGCATTGTTTCCAATAGCAACAAAGAAATCAGCTTCATCTTTATATTTAAAGGCATCATAAGTCTTACCGATAACTTCTAACCCCATAGTAGTCTTAGTAGACTCATCATCGAGGAATGCGATTCTTTGCCACATATTCATTTTTATCGCAATGTCAGCAACAACCTTTCCATGTCCACCGGCACCAATTATAATCAACTTATCTTTCATGAATATTTCATTCCTCTCTGAAATATTAAACTTACAATTCCAGTAATCTTTAATGTCAATTTGTCTTAATCAACTTTACTTCCTTTAAATGGCTCCATCGTTACTGATGTATCTGAACTGATGCCTTCCTTGACAAATACCTTCTTTATGGTAAGAAATATAATCTTCCAATCACCTATAAAACTAACATTATCTACATACTCAGCATCAAGATTAAACTTATCTTCCCAACTTATGGCATTACGTCCATTCACTTGAGCATGTCCCGAAAGACCCGGTCTAACTTCATGCCTTCTCTTTTGATTCTCATCGTAGAGCTCTAAATACTGAATCAGCAAAGGCCTCGGTCCTACAATACTCATATCGCCTTTTAGGATGTTGAACAACTCAGGAAGTTCATCTAATGATGTGGCTCTTAGCATCCTACCAAACTTGGTTAGTCTAATGCTATCTGGTGATAACTCACCGTTTCCGTCCCTCTTGTCCATCATTGTTCTGAACTTATACATGGTGAAGATATTCTCATTAATTCCTGTTCTTTTCTGTTTAAACAGTACTGGACTTCCAAGTTTCAACCTAACAAAAATCCCAACGATTATAAGTACTGGACTTAAAAAGATAATCGCCATCAAAGACAAAATGAAGTCCATCGGTCTTTTTAGAAATCTTCTGTATATGCCATTATTCTGTTTTGCTTCAGTATTTGTCTTAACTTCACTCTGCATCTATTAACACCTACTTCTTAGGCCACAGTCCCTTTATAATTGAACAAACTCTCTTTAGATTCTCATCAGTCATCTTCGTATCAGATGGCAAGCACATACCATTTTCAAACAGCTTCTCGCTTACATCTGAGCCGATATAATCATATTCAGCAAAGAATGGCTGCATGTGCATAGGTTTCCATACTGGTCGTGACTCTATATTCTCAACTTCTAATAACTCCATTACATCAAGAGGCCTTACTGAACCATTTAAAGTCATGACACTCAGCCAGTAGTTTGGCTCATTCCAGTCGTTGATGGGCATGAAATCTACGCCCTCAAGACTGCCTAATTCTCTTTTATAAAACTTAAAAATATACTTCTTCTTAGCCACTCTTTGATCTAATACTTTAAGTTGTCCTCTACCAATTCCAGCAACAACATTGCTCATACGATAATTAAATCCTATTTCGCTATGCTGATAGTGCCTTCCTGCATCTCTAGATTGAGTAGACCAAAATCTAGCTTTAATAATCCTCTCTTCATCATCTGAAACAAGCATGCCGCCACCTGATGTAGTGATGATCTTGTTTCCGTTAAAGCTAAATATTCCAAATTTACCTAAGGTTCCCGTATGTTTTCCTTTATAGTAGGAACCTAAAGACTCAGCTGCATCTTCAATGACCGTCACATTATACTTGCTGCAAATCTCCATAATCTTATCCATATCAGCTGAGAGTCCATATAAATGCACAACTAAAACAGCCTTCACCTTATCACCATATTTTTCGAAAGCTGCTTCTAATGCTATTGGATCCATATTCCATGTTTCATAATCACTATCGATAAAGACAGGCGTAGCATTTTGATAGATGATCGGATTAGCAGTAGCAGAAAAAGTAAGGGTAGAACAGAATACAACATCCCCTTCACCAACGCCAGCAGCTTTAAGTGCTAGGTGAATGGCGCTTGTACCAGATGCCATTGCTGCAGCGTGTTTTGAACCTACTTTGGCTGCCAGTTCTTTCTCAAATTCATTTACATTCGGACCAATTGGAGCTACCCAGTTTGTATCGAATGCTTCTTGTACATATTGCATTTCATATCCTTCATCACTCATATGCGGTGAAGCAAGCCATATTTTTTCCTTATTAGCCATAATCCAGTCACCCCTCCTTATCTAAATTCTATGTGTATAGTGGTACTTTTATGTATTGAGTACCTTCTTGATTTCTAATAAATGTAAAAAGTAGACATAAAAATAGGATAATCAATCGAGTAGGGCAAAATAAATTGCCCTCTAACACCACCGTACGTACCGTTCGGTATAACTTTCCACATCTTCCAAATTATCATTCGAAGTCTTGTTCTAAGCCTTGAATCAATTTCTGTAAGCACACCTTTCATCGAGCCTATTAAACTTGCAAGTCGCTATTTGGTTCGTCGGTAACTACGCCCCTTATGACTTTCATCTTAGACATATGACATGCCCGTCAAACTTAAAAAAATGCCATACATTTATGGCATTTCTATTAACAACTCATCATAAGTATAAAATTTCTTCTGCTTTCTTTCTAAAAAAATAGTATAACATAAAGATATGCTATACTATTTTTTCATTAATTTCTTATATTTTTATTTATAATTAGTTTTTATTCATTTCTTCAAATGCTACCTTTGCTGAAATACGGCCATTTTCTATACATGCTTGATAAGTGTAAAATCCTTGAATATGTGAAGCGGCACATTCTCCTGCTGCGAATAACCCTGGTATAATTTCATTTTCAGCATTTAACGCATGATTATCAATATCAACTACAATTCCACCATGATTAGTATGATTTTCCACGCTGGATTTAACTCCATAGTATGGACCTTTAGAAAAATCACTTCTCATGTATACAGGGTCCTTTCCAAATTCCAAATCTTCCCCGTTTTTAACATATGAGCTGTAGTTATCTATTGTTTTCCTTAATCCTTCAGGATTAATTCCTAACTTTTGGGCTAACTCTTCAATTGTATCTGCAACTTCATACATTTCTATTATATTGGATAAACCATGGTCATTTTTAATTACGTCTAAATCCATCAAAGTTTGATCCATTATTGTATATACAGTGCTATCTTTTTGTGCCATGGTTCCTTTGGTTAGCAATTCATATGCTCCTGCTTCATTTGCATAACGCTCCCCATCAGAATTAACAGCTATAGCTCCATTACCTGCAGGCAATGACAATGATCTGCTAGCTCCGTTCCAAAACGCTGCAATACCATGATAATTTGCCTGATCCATATATTTAAGAACTGCACCAACTTCTTCAGCCATAATCATACCTGAACCGTCTGCTCCTATACATACATCTGTAGGAAATTGAGCATGAGCAGGATCATATTTTTCTACCATTTCCTTATTAGCAAAGAATCCACCGGTTGCAAGAATTACTGCATTGGCATAGATATTGTAACTGCTTCCATTTAAAGACTCAACAGTTATTCCTTTAACCGCTCCATCCTCCATGAGTATATTAGTAGCTCGTGTATTTAATCTATAGTCTATACCTCTTTCATCTAATGCCTTTTGGAAAGCATTCATGGCAAAAGGTCCGATTCTTGCTCCTTCAGGTCCATAATGCTGCCATTTAAGGTTAACAGGACCAAATTCTACACCAAGATCATACAACCAGTTAATATTATTACCGGCATCTGTAGCCATGCGCAATGATGATGCTTCCTGATAAAGACCAATATCTGAGATTGTACGAGGTTTTACCATTATATTTATCCAATCTTGAACAGAAAAGTCAATACCGGCGTTCTTTTGAACTATAGTGTCACCGCCAACCATGTATCCCGCTCTAACTGAAGATCCTCCAATTAATCCAAGCTGTTCAACTAATATTACATTCATTCCTAACTCTTCTGCTTGTATAGTTGCAGCCATTCCTGCAGCACCACTGCCTACTACGACTACATCTGCTGTAACATCTTCCCATACAGTTGTGTCCGGCTCTTCTGCAATTTTTAAATCATCTACATTTCCTCCGGCTTCTTTTACTGCTTTAGCTACACCGCTTCTCACTACAGCACCTGTAACAGTTGCTCCTGATATAGTATCTACCTCTAAACTTTGTCTTTTTAATATCTTGCTGGTCATATCCTTTATCGCAGTATCGCCGATAAAACCAGATTCGTCGTTCTCTCCAACTACTATGTCCACTATGGAGTCCTCATCAAATGTAACATCAATACTAAATTTTCCATTGTGTCCCATTACATCAACTGTGTAAGTTCCAGGTACATACTTATTTTTTTCTACCTGATTTGATTCAGTATTTTCAACATTACTGCCTGTTTCATTCTTTACAGGTTCAGTTGTCGGTGCTGAGCATCCCACTAAGCTCAAGAACATAATTATGCAAATCATTAAAGCAACAATTCTTTTCATAAATCCTCCTTGTGTTAAATTTTTATTTTGACTTAATTTTAACATTTAAAGGAGAATGCGTCCAATGCTTTGATTGAATATGACCTTAAACAATTATTCATTAATTAAATAATCCTTTATTTGCAAATGCTATCAATAACAGTAGGTAAACAAGGATTGTCATTTTCTTTATGCCATGACAAATACCAATTATAGCTCATTTTACAATCATTAATAGGTATAAATATTGTATGTTCTGTTTCCAATATTTTTGCTGTTTCATCCATTAAGGCAATACCTTGTCCTACTCCAACCAACATTAAAACAGATTCCATATTATTACTAAATACTGAAAAGTTTGGTGTAAATCCAAATTTAGAGCACATACTTACAATGCTATCAAAAAGATTAGGGGCCTGTTTTCTCTCAAAAATAACTATTTTTTCTTTTTCCAGTTCACTTAGCGATATGCTTTCCCGTTTTGCTAACTTATGCCTTCTCGATACTACTGCATATAATTTACTATCTGTTATCTTTTTATAACAAATTTCTCCTGATTCATTGATATTTACCTTCATATCAAAACCAATATCTATTTTCCTCTGAATTATAGCTGTTTGAATTTCAGGCAAAGGCAATTGTGTTACATTTAACTGAATATCAGGGGTTTTTTTATGAACATAATCAATAGCATTTGTCATAATTCTAAACTGTGATAAGTTAACATATCCAATACTTATTGAACCAATATTACCTTTTTTAATTTCGCATAAGGCACTACGCATATTCTCATATTGATGTAAAATATATCGAGACTTCTTTAAGCATACTTCACCGGCTAAAGTAAGTTGAATATTAGGTTTTGTACGATTGAACAAAGGAATACCCATTTCTTCCTCAAATAATGCTATTTGACGGCTTAATGTCGGTTGTGAGATATGAAGCAACTCCGACGCTTTACTAAAATTTAGGCATTCGGCAACAGTTATAAAATATTTTAGCACCCTTAAATTCATATATTTCAACCTCCTTATGTACTCAACAACTCAAATACACCTTTTTTACCTTTGTATACCAAAGTGTCTCACGAAAATTACCATCTATATAGTTTCATCTTTATGTTGTTCTGCAGGCCTTTTGTTTACAATTTTAAGCTTGTATTTTTTCAGGTCAACTTTTTTTATTAAGTCTTGTTTTATATATTTATGTCTAATTCGTAGCGTATCAATATCTTCATTGATTGAATTTCTCAGTGTCTTTTGACTTTCTACAAAAAATAACTCAATTGTTTTTTTAAGGTGTGACTGAGTTAACTCATCCATATTTTTGTATGCCTTAATCATCACATTAGCAGCAAGAAGCTTTTCTTTTGATAATTCGCCTATAGTCTTTGCTCCCGTACCTTTTATAATATCAAATAACACTTTGACAAAAAACTTCCTTTCTTCTACCGATAACTGACCGAGCCATGCTCTTACCGTACTGTTCAAAATAAGGCTGTTCTTGGTAAGACATTCCTCATAAACAAATCCTGTACCTTTTACTTCCCACGAAAAAGCATCATGCTGCATAATACCTGTTTCGTTACTGTTCACTACCTTATATTCTTCCTCATGCTCTAAAAGCATTCCCACAACTGATGATTTTGGTATCATTGTGGTTATTTTCTCAAGCATGCTCTGATATTCTTCACTTTGTATGGTATTTGGCAGAAATCCTGGTCCGTCGTTGTTATATATTGCAACTATACCATCTCTGACTTTCTCATCTGCATGTATTGCTGCATAAACAGCCAGATTTCCGCCCTTTGAATGGCCTCCAAAGTAAAATTTGCCTGAAAGATTTGGACAAATTTTATTAACATAAATGACAGCCTGTTTCTGTGCATGAACTTCATCCATGAAACTCATCTGGAAATCCTCCTGCCAGCCTATAATAGTATCGTCAGTTCCACGAAAAGCAATAAAATGCTGATCAATATCAATTGAAAAAACTACGGCAGAAAACTGCTTTGACTCTTCATAGTCAATTTGATTCTCGTAACCGGATAATTGTATATTCCCATAACGCTTTGTCTGTGCGGCCTTGAACAATAATTTAGGAACATTTCTCAAGAGCTGATTGTGGTTATTAGATGGCAATTTATTCATATTCTCTTTATATTGTCTTGCTGCTTCAAACAATGATATAGAATCTTGTCCAACTCCCTGAGATACAATACCTTCAAACTCCAGATATGAAAGTACAGACATTATCAAATTATCAACTTCATTAAAACCATCGGTTGCAAAGATTATATCTCCCCGCCAATCAAGATAATCCAATATATTTTGCATAAAAACTCCTTGTATTTGTAATGTTCAATCTAACTTGCATCTTTCAACTTTCATTTCTCAATAATGATATTAGTAGTATACTATCGAATATTGATAATATCAACAGAAAATACAACTTTTATCTTTCTTTAAAATACCTCTAAATCTCCTTAATATATGACCCTGTCTATTGAAAACCTTCGTGACCCCGACGGAAATAAAAATCCGTATAAAGAGTTACTTTATCCGGATTTTTAAATTTTTTCGAAAAACCATAGTTTATGTTATTCTATCCTTACTTTTACCAATACACTTAACTAACTTCTAGCTGCTCCATCTACAGATAGAACTTCTCCTGTTACATAACTTGCCATATCACTTGCAAGATATAGAAATGCATTCGCCACATCTTCCGGCTCTCCTACACGGCCTAGTGGTATAGTAGCTATTAAAGGCTTGATTATTTCATCCGGTAAAGCCTTTACCATATCTGTATTAGTAACTCCCGGTGCCACAGCATTAACTCTTATATTATCCTTTCCAAGTTCTCTAGCTAAAGATTTTGTCATACCGTTTACTGCAAACTTTGAAGCAGGATATCCTACCCCGGAGCTTTGTCCATAGATACTAACCATAGAGCTGGTATTTAAAATAACTCCACCACCCTGAGGCTTCATAATCTTAGCTGCTGCTTGTGAGCAATAGAATATAGCATTGACATTTAACTCTAAAATATTAGCAAACTCTTCCGGTTTTAAATTATATATGCTATCTCTTTGTGATATTCCTGCGTTATTTACTAAAATGTCTAAACTTCCATACTGAGCCTTAATTCTGTTAAATTCTTTTTCAACTTCCTCCGGATTATTAATATCTAATCCTATACCTTCAACATTATAATTTGGATTTATTTCTTTTAATTTAACTATAGCCCTATCTGCTGTTTCTTGTCTTGACCCGCAAAGTATTACCGTAGCACCATTTTCTAAATATTTTTCAACAATAGCAAAACCAATTCCCCTAGTTCCTCCTGTAACAACTGCAACTTTTCCTTTAAGCATTATAAACCTCCTCATAGTAATTTGTCTTTTCCTATTATTATAGTCGTTCGTTATTAGTTTGTCAATCAACTATCATTTATTGGACATCTC
>CAZCTI010000020.1:0-21780 GCA_964501385.1 uncultured Clostridia bacterium | reverse complement strand
TAGAGCCAATACTTACCACAACATTGCCTGTCTTAATAAGATCTGAGCCATATCCGTCGTATATAGCTGCATATCCTTTTACAGACGGTTGAAAATAATTATCCCAAACATCTATAAACGTATTAGAAGATAAATTCAGTTTTTCGTCAATAATGAAATCGTCGCCTGATTGTTTGTATATTGTTTGAGCTAAGTTAAAAAGAGAATCATAAGTAATAAATGTTTTTCCGTCATTTTCAATATCAGGTGTTTGTTCATCCGTCCATATATAATATTTTTCTGCAGTATTGAGGATTCCTTCAAATGTATTTAAATCATCATAGCTCACATCTGTTTCTTTTATAAATTTATTAAATATAGTAGTGTTTATAAACATTACTTCTGTAGATTTTGCTGTAGGCAGAACATACAGCTTTCCATCAGGAAGTCTTCCTTCTTCCACAAATTCTGGAATAAATGAAGATAATTCTTCATATGAAAATAGTGATTCAATATCAATCAATAATCCTTTTTCTGCAAGCATTAAGGCAGTATTAGGATACAAAGTTGTAATATCCGGCAGCTCAGGGGCACCGGGCTCATCATTAACCGCCATTTTTAATTTTTCCTGAATAGTTGCTGAACCAGAGAGTGAAGTAACATTTATGATAATTCCTTTTTCTTTACCATCGGTATCATTGAATTCATCTATGAGGCTATCCATTGTATCTTTCATCAAACCCCCATAATTATGCCACAAATTTATAGTCACAGGGTTTTTTACACTTAGTATTTCATTGCTTTTGCATCCGGTTAAAAGCAGGGTACAAATCATACTAAAAACAATTAATTTTTTCATTATAACACTCCTGTGAAAACGATTGTTATAATTATACCATATAAAATATGCAGTTCCAAGTAAAATAAATGTAAACAATATGCAAATAACCTTAACAACCCAAAATTCATACTTGATTTTTAATCAAATTCACCCTTAGGGTGATTACAATTATTATAAAAATATATATAATGATAACAAAATATCCAATAAGGAGGAAATATGAAAAAAATATCTTATATTCTTATAATAATTGTTTTGTTATCATCATTCACCGGCTGTGGAGCAAAACAAAAAATGGAAGAAAAAATAACAGAAAAAGTTATAGAACAGGCTGTAGGAAATGCAGATATAGACATAGATGGTGATGAAGTAACCATAAAGACTGAAGAAGGCGATGTTACATTCGGCTCTACAGAATGGCCTGATTCCGAATTGTCCAATAAGATTCCTGAGTTTAAAAAGGGTAAAATAGTAAGTGTAATGAACAGTGAAGCATATTTAATGGTAATAATCGAAGAGGTTGAAGCAAAAGACTTTACGGATTATTATGAAGAAGTTAAGGGGGAATTCAACCAGGAATCTTACGAGACAAAAAGTGAAGATATGATTGCTTATATGGGTAAAAATGAAGATGGGATAAGTATTATGGCATCCTATACTATAGGGGACAGAACAGTATCAATTACAGGTTCTATGCCGGAATAGCTTAAAAGAAAAAAATGGCGACTGCTCGCCATTTTTTTTTAGCCTTTATTCAGGTGAAAATTCGTCTTTGCCAACTCCGCACAATGGGCATACCCAGTCATCCGGAAGAGCTTCAAAAGAAGTGCCGGGTGCTATGCCGTTATCCGGATCTCCTTCAGCAGGATCATAAACATAACCGCATGCATCACAAACATATTTTTGCATAGTTATCCTCCTTAAAAATTTATGTAGCTTATATAATATTGTAAACTATATTATTTGAATGTCAACAAGAAAGATGCCCTAACCCCATTTTTCAGAGTGTTTTTTCTGAAAAATGGCGGTAGGTCATTCGCAACGAAATCCCAATTTATGCGACGAAGGAGCAAATAAATTGGTGATTGAGACTGTGAGATGCCCTAACCATATTTTTATGAATGCGAAAAGCCTTAACTTTTTAAACTATTTATAGACACAAATAATAATTATATATATAATGGTGTAAACTATTTCAACTGGGGACATTCCTCTTTCCCTCAAAGACTTGCTTGATAAAAAGAGGTGTGTCCCCATACCTAAGAGAGGAAATTATGGCTATTAACAAGGTTGTAAGAGCTGCACTTAAAGCTCTTTCTTACAATGAATATGATATAAAGGAAAATTTACAATTACACAGAAATTTTGTGAATATAACAAATAAGCAGATTATAAAGTCCTTGAAAACCTTGGATTATAAAATAGGTTCAAAAGATTACAATATTACTATCCGTGTATTTTCTCCCGAAATGGAATCTGACTGTCCGGTGCTTCTGTTTTTTCATGGTGGCGGCTGGGTAGCAGGAAATATCGACAGCTACAATAAAGTTTGCACAAATATGGCAAGGCTCACAAATCATAAGGTTGTGTCTGTGGATTACAGGCTTGCACCGGAAAACCCCTTTCCTTCAGGGTTAGAAGATTGCTATCAAGTAGCTAAAGCATTTATTACAAACAGTGAAATTAATGAAAAGGAAGTTATATTAATCGGTGACAGTGCAGGAGGAAATTTAGCGGCAGCTTTATCCTTGCTGGCAAGAGATAGAAAAGAATTTAAGGTTAATAAACAAATTTTAATATACCCTTCAACCTACAATGACCATACCCATAACTCTCCATACAAGTCTGTTGTTGAAAATGGAACAGATTATTTATTGACTTCCAAGAGAATTAGAGATTACATGGAACTATATAAATCAAAGGATGATGATATACACAGCCCATATTTTGCACCACTATTATCAAAGGATTTATCAAAGCAGCCAAATACATTAATTATAACGGCAGAATATTGTCCACTGCGTGATGAAGGTGAAGAATATGGCAGGAGGCTTCGAAATGCAGGCAATTATGTGGAAATATACAGGATAAAAGATGCCCTTCACGGTTTTTTTGCACTTCCCGTAAGGTTTCCACAGGTTAAATTATGCTATGAAATAATTAATCGCTTTCTATGTGAGGTGAATTAAATGAAAAATAAAAAAGTACCTGAGTGGAGCAAGTTAGATAATGCCGCTAAAATATTTCCAGCTAACAGCAAAAAAAGCGACACAAAGGTATTCAGATTTTCATGTGAATTATATGATACAGTAGACCAATCAGTGCTGCAGCAGGCTCTTGATATTACTGTGGAAGCATTTCCACTTTATTTGTCTGTTATTAAGAGCGGTCTTTTTTGGTATTATTTTGAGAAAAGTCGCTTTAAATCAGTTGTTTTGGAAGAAAACATTCCGCCATGCACTACATTGTATGATAAAAATAATAAAACACTGTTGTTTAGAGTAATGTATTACAGGAAACGAATAAGTTTTGAAGTATATCATGCATTAGCAGACGGTGCAGGGGCACTGCAATTTTTTAGAACTTTGATTTTCCATTACATAAGTATTAGATATAAATATGCTTTAAAAGATAAAGAACCTGTTTTGGATATAGAAGCTTCAAAATCACAAAAATTAGATGACAGCTTTCAAAAATATTATAATGATGAAAAAATTTCTTCTAAAAGAAAGAGTATAAAAGCTTATAAAATAAGAGGGTCAAAAATACCTGAATACCGTATCAGCGTAATTGAAGGTGTGATTCCCGTTGATAAAATTCTGCTCAAAGTTAAAGAATATAAAACATCCTTGACTATATTTTTAGCAGCAATATTAATGTGTTCCATAAATGAGGAAATTCCTGTAAGACAAAAGGGAAAACCTGTTGTATTAAGCATTCCTGTTAATCTTCGTAACTATTATGTTTCTCAGACAGCAAGGAATTTTTTTGGTGTTATAAATGTGGATTATGATTTTTCAAAAGGAAGCGATACTTTACCCGAAGTAATAGATGCTTTGAAAAAAAGATTCAAAGAAAATTTGACAGCTGAACGTTTGGGAAGAAGAATAAACAAGTTAGCATCCTTAGAGCATAATTATATTTTGAGAGTTATCCCACTTGCAATTAAAAATTTAATATTAAAAATTGCATATAGTATTGCAGACAGAAGATATACTTCTACATTGTCCAATGTTGGAGTAATAAGTATTCCGGATGATATTAAGCCTTTTATAAATTCTTTCGATATATTTGTAAGTACAAAAAAAGTTCAAGCTTGTGTATGCTCTTTTGAAAACACACTTCGTATCAGTTTTACTTCTGCATTTGTAAGTACTGAAATACAAAGAAGATTTTTTAAAACATTAACTGATATGGGGATACCTGTTACAATCGAATCAAATATAGTTGATGAGGAAAAGGAGGTATTGCAATGAAATACTGTAACAATTGCAATGTTAGTGTGGCGGGAAAAAGAAAAATATGTCCGCTTTGCCAAGATAGACTTATCGGCGACAAGCCCTCGGAAGAAGTGTTTCCAAAAATATCATTTGTGTACAGGGAACACTCCATGTTTTTTAAGGTTATGTTTTTAATTTCAATAATAACTGCAACTGTTTCAGTTGGAATAAATATATTGCTTCCCGATACCGGTGCTTGGTCATTGTTTATATTGGGAGGACTTGGCTCAGTGTGGGCAAGCCTTATTACTTTACTTAATCAGCGAAAAAACATACCCAAAAATATTGTGTATCAGGTTATGACTATATCTGTAATAGCTTTAATATGGGATTTTTTAATGGGTTGGAGAGGTTGGTCCATTAATTATGTAATACCCTCGGTGTGTGTGTTTGCCATGATATCTATGGCAATAATATCAAAAATCAGAAAATTTCGTATTGAAGATTATATATTATATATAATAATTGACGGTTTATTTGGTGTTATTCCAATATTATTCATATTGTTTGGTTTTTTGGATGTCTTGTATCCTACGGTTATATGTATATCAACAAGTATTATTTCACTTTCAACAATTATAATTTTTGAGGATAAAAAGCTAATGGCAGAAATAAAAAGAAGGCTGCATGTATGAGATTCTTCACCTACGGTTCAGAATGACACACTGCTTCACAGCTTATTCATAGCAATGACACGGATGGGAAGTTTATTCATAGCAATGACACTGACGTGATGGTTATTCTTAACAATGACAGAGCTACGCCTTCTGAATTATCATTCATTAATAGTTCTTTTATTAATTAGAGTAATTGTTGCCAAGCATACAATCATGGCAGCCGGGGCTATATAAAAAGCAGTATATGTTCCCGCGAAATCATTTAGTGCTCCTGTTATGTTAAAGAATATCATAAATAAAATATTGCCTATTGTTGTTATAAGTCCAATTGCAAATGATGTACTTTCTTTAAAAACTATATTTGTAATAACCATAATTGTAGGGAAGACTATGGACATAAAAAATCCAGAAGCAGCTATTAATAAAAGCCCCTTATCTCTTAATAATAAGCCTGAAAATATGCAAAGTGCTCCTAAAAATAAGTATATTTTAAGGCCTTTTACATTACCTGTCTTATTAAGAATAAATCCTCCTAAAAGACGTCCTAATGCAAATAAAAGATAATATACTGTAGCATATTTTGCTGCAGTTGCAGGATTAAATCCATAGGAACCTCTCATGTAGCTTATAAACCATGTATAAACAACGGCTTCGCTTAAAAATGCAAAAGTTACTGCTGCTACAAACAAAAATATTAATGGATTTTTATATAATTCTTTTCTTTTTTCTTCTTTGTTAACATTAGCTTTTATTCCGGGAGTCTTTATAAATAAAGTAAGTATTATCGATATAACAAAGAACACCCCAAGGTAAAGATAAATATTTCTCCAATGCAAACCATCGGCAAGCAAATTGCCATATGCACTTTGTCCAGTCAAGCTTCCAAGTCCATACATAAAATGTGTAATATTCATAAGTATTGATTCAAAGCCAATTGATAAAACAGGTATAATTGAATCAATTGTAACTGCCCACAAAGACCTTCCTACACCAAATAAAAAATTAAAAAGTCCCAATAAAAAAATATTTGAAGCAAAAGGTGCCGTTAGTACTGCTATGGTTGAAATTACAGCACCTGTAAAAAAGACAAATTTATGCCCGTATTTCTCGCAGAGATATCCACCAAAGAAGCTTCCAATAATGCAGCCTATTGTATTAAAAGTAAGCACCAAGCTCATTTCTGTATTGTTAATTTGAAATTCTTCCAAGAAAAACGGAACAAAATTACCTCTGGTGCTTTCAAAGATTGCTATTATAAAGTATATGTAAAAAGCAGTAAATATTAAAAATATATTTTTTGTTTTAGATTTCAAGCTACTTCTCCCATTAATCGATTATGATTATACTATCACAAAAAAAATTTATAGTAAAGTAAAATCAGTTGACTAAACAACCGGGGGATTATAAAATTAATTGATAAATAGAGAGGAGATATGCAGATACAATGTTCAGACAAATCAGTTATCAAACAGACAGATTGTATTTAAAAATACTAAAGCCTAATTACTGTCGAGAAGTGTTGGAATATTATAAAAGAAATCATAATTTCTTAAAGGAATGGGAGCCAAGACGAACCAAGGACTTTTACACAATATCATATCAAAAAAGACAGTTAAGCTATGAATATGATATGTTTAAATCTAATAAGACAGTAAGATTTTGGATTATTAAAAAAGATGATAATGAATTAATAGGTAATATTTGTTTAAGCAATATTATTATGGGAAACTTCAAATCCTGCTTTATGGGGTATAAGTTGGATAAAGATGAAATAAATAAAGGATATATGACAGAAGCAATTAATAAGGTTGTACAGATTATGTTTAATGATTTTGGTCTTCACAGAATTGAAGTGAATGTGGTGCCTCGAAATGAAAGATCACTGAAGGTAATGGAAAAGCTTAATTTTGAACAGGAAGGTTATTCAAAGAGGTACCTTGAAATAAACGGAAAGTGGGAAGACCACGTTCATTTTGCAATATATGATGATCGCTCATAAATTAATCATTGAAAGTGATATATATTTGGTATAATATGATTGTAACCTATTAAATTCAAATCGTAAGATTTGTCATTGCTATAAATAAGCTTTGAAACAGCGTGTCATTCTGACCGTAGGTGAAGAATTTAAGAATTTAATATGAGATCCTTCGCTATCGCTCAGGATGACAACCCTTACGTATTCGTTTATCGTGGTGTGTATAACACATGATAATTCTGAGTGTAAGCGAAGAATCTGATATTTATAATAAATTATTGTGAGGTACACTATGGCATTAACAGAATTATCATGCAAGGATTTCACCATTGAGTTGTCTTCTAAGAAACCGGTTCCTGGCGGTGGAGGAGCTGCAGCACTTACCGGTTCATTGGGAGTTGCTCTCAATATGATGGTTGCAAACTTTTCAAAAGGTAAGAAAAAATTTATCCAATATGAAAAGCAACATGAGGAAATTTTAAATAAGGGCGAAAAGCTAAGAGTTGAGTTATTAAATTTAGTTGAAAAAGATGCAATTAATTTTGAACCTTTATCAAAAGCATATACCATGCCTTCTGCAACAGAGGAAGAAAAAATCATAAAAGAAAAAGAAATGCAAAGATGTCTCAAAGATGCATGTGGTGCTCCAATAGAAATGATGGAGAAAATATTTGAAGGAATTAACCTTCATCAAGAATTAGCTGATATAGCATCCATAAACATAATAAGTGACATAGGTGTAGGAATTCAGCTTTTAAAAGCAGCAATTAACAGTGCATATTTAAATGTATTAATAAATGCAAATTTAATAACTGATGATGAATATGTTCATAACATTAAGTTAAAGAGCAGGAGTCTTTTAGTTATTGGAAATGAAAAAGCTGATATAATATATGATAAAGTTTTAGAAAAAATGATGTAATTAAGGAGGTACTGTGGGACTATTAAAGGGAAAACCTGTGGCAGAAAGTATTGCTGCTAATGTAAAAAATGAATCTAATGAATTAAGAAAAAACAATATTGTTCCAAAACTTAAAATTATTCGTGTAGGTGAAAAGGAAGATGATTTAGCCTATGAAAAAGCAGCTTTAAAAAGAATGAATAATGTTAATATTGACTGCGAAGTTTTGGCGTTGCCTGTTGATATAGACCAAAATTCATTCATAGATGAACTTCAATGTGTTGTAAATGATGAAACTGTTCATGGCATATTACTTTTTAGACCTCTTCCTAAACATATTAATGAGGATGAAATAAAATTTATCATAAGTCCACAAAAAGATATTGATTGCTTAAATCCCTTAAATATTGCCAAATTATTAGAAGGAGATGAAACTGGATTTCCTCCCTGTACAGCAAAGGCAGCTATGGAAGTATTGAAATTTTACAATATAGAACTAAAGGGTAAAGAAGCAGCAGTAATAGGCAGGTCAATGGTAATAGGAAAGCCTGTGTCCATGATGCTCCTTAAAGAAAATTCAACAGTAACTATATGTCATTCAAAAACGGAAAATTTATCTGAAGTAACAAAGAGAGCAGATATTTTAATTGCAGCCATAGGTAAATCCCAAATGATTACAAAGGATTATATAAAAGAGAATGCGGTTGTAATTGATGTTGGAATAAATGTTGATGATGAAGGGAAAATTACAGGAGATGTTAATACGGAGGACTGCCTTGAGAAAGCTTCGTTTATAACTCCCGTCCCTTCAGGGGTTGGCTCAGTTACAACTGCAGTATTGGCAGACCATGTAATTAAAGCATGCAAGCTATTGCATAAATAATTAAAAATTTAAAATAGAGGTGGTAAAATGAAATTTATAGACTTAAGAAGTGATACTGTAACAATGCCTACGGAAGAAATGAGACATGCTATTGCAAATGCAGAAGTGGGGGATGATGTTTACCAGGATGACCCTACGGTTAACAAATTGGAGAAATTAGCTGCTGAAAAGATAGGCAAGGAAGCTGCTTTATTTGTACCCAGCGGTACATTTGGAAATCAATTAGCAATACTTACACATACTAAACGAGGCAATGAAGTAATAGTTGGAAAAAACAATCATATTGTTTTGCATGAAGTTGGTGCATCAGCAGTGATAGCAGGAGTACAGCTTAGAACTTTAGAAACTGCAAATGGAGTTATGTCTCCGGAGGATGTTTTGAATGCTATTAGAGTGGATGATATCCATGAACCTGAAACAGGACTTATATGTGTTGAAAATGCTCATGGCTGCGGTGCTGTGGTTCCCCTTTGCATACTAAAAGAAATAAAAGAAATAGCAGAAAATCATTCAATTCCAGTGCATATGGATGGAGCAAGAATTTTCAATGCAGCAGTATCATTGGGAGTAGATGTAAAAGAAATTGCTTCATGCTCTGATTCTGTAATGTTTTGCTTGTCAAAAGGATTAGCTGCACCTGCAGGTTCAATGCTTGCAGGAAGCAAAGAATTTATAAAAAGGGCGAGAAAGTACAGAAAGCTAATGGGTGGCGGTATGAGACAAATAGGAATATTAGCTGCTGCAGGAATTATTGCTCTTGAAAAAATGCCAGACAGACTCCATGAAGATCATGAAAATGCAAAATATTTAGCACAAGAACTTTCAAAATTACCGGGAGTAAAAGTAAAAGAAGAAAGACTTCACATAGATATGGTATTTTTTGAAATGGGAGAAGATGTTATAAAAGAAAGTGTTCTTATTGAAAAACTATATGAAAAAAATATAAAAGTAAGCGGAGCCGAAGCAGGAGAATACCGCTTTGTAACGCACATAGGTGTAACAAAGGAAGATATTGATTATGTAATTAATTGTATGAAAGAATTAATGTAAGGAATTCTAGGGAATTCTAGGGACGGACCTTAAAATGATGGTAATAATATAGGGGACTTTTGTCCTCTTTTTTATTTTTGGTTGATTATAAAACTCATATGTGTTAAATTATTATTCAACATTAAAAGTTAGGAATAACCATCGTATTTGATATAAAAACCCTACATGAAGCAGTCCCCGTTATAGGAGGAGAATATGGACAACAACACATTTGTAAAAACATACGCAGAATTTCTAAGAGATGAATCAAGACAAATTGGTAATGCTGAAAGCATAGCATTTCCAAAGACAGAAAATGAAATAATTTCCTCTGTTAAAGAAATGTCTCAGAAAGGTATTCAAATTACTACACAGGGAGCAAGAACAGGTCTCGCAGCTTCTGCTGTTCCTTATAGCGGACACATAATTAATTTAAGCAAAATGAATAAGGTTACAGGTGCAAGATATGAGGTACATAAAGACAGATTTTTTCTTACAGTTCAGCCGGGATTGCTGTTGTCCGAACTGAGAAAATATTTAACGAATAAATCTTTTATTACAAATGATTGGGACAATCAATCGATAGAAGCATTAAATCATATGGAAAAAAACCAATGGTTTTATTCAACCGATCCAACAGAAACATCTGCATCAATGGGTGGCATAGCATCATGTAATGCTTCAGGTGCTAAAAGCTACAGGTACGGTTCAGCTCGAGACCATATTACAAAATTAAGGGTTGTATTGTCAGGTGGAGATGTTTTAAATATTAAAAGAGGACAATATATTGCTGAAGATAATAAATTTAATCTTACAACCGACAGCGGACTAATGATTCAAGGAGAGCTTCCAAAATACAAAATGCCTGATGTAAAGAAAAACACTTCCGGTTATTTCAATATGCCGGGAATGGACATGATTGATTTGTTTATAGGCTCTGACGGCACCTTGGGAATTATAAGCGAAATTGAAATTGAGCTAAGCAAAACCCAAGAAGTTAATTGGGGAGTAACAATATTCATGCCTGATGAGGATAAGGCTCTTGACTTGGTAAGAGCTTTGAGACAAGAAATAATTGTGCATAGTATTAATTTAAAAATAGCTCCTTCAGCTATAGAGTTTTTTTCACATAATGCCTTAAATATGTTAAAGGCTGAGCAAAAAACTAATGCTGCATTTTCAAATATTCAGGAAATCAAAGACAGCTATCATACAGCAGTATATATTGAAATAGAAAGCGATTCAAATGATGAGGTATGGGCTGAAATTGAAAAGCTTGGGGATGTTATCAATGAATTGGGCGGAAATGAAGATGATACATGGGTAGCTTATAATCCTGCTAACCTTGAAAAACTCCACTCATTCAGACATGCATGCCCTGAATGTGTAAATATGCAAATTGACAATATTAAAAAAACAGATAACAGAATTACTAAATTAGGCACAGATATGTCAGTACCCGATAATAAATTAAAAGATGTAATGAAAATGTACAATACAGGTATTGAAGAAAACAATTTGACAGCTGTTATTTTTGGACATATAGGCAATAATCATCTTCATGTTAATATAATACCTCAGAATATGAATGAATATGAAAGAGGGAAAGAGCTTTTTCTCATTTGGGCAGAAAATATAGCCAAAATGGGAGGGGCTGTATCTGCAGAGCACGGAGTTGGTAAATTAAAAGTGCCATTTTTAAAGAAAATGTACAATGAAGAAGAAATAAACGAAATGAGAAAATTAAAGAAATTATTCGACCCTGCTCAAATTTTAAACAGAGGTACTATTTTTGAATTTGAGGAGGGTGAAAAATGAAAATTATTGTATGCATAAAGCAGGTTCCGGGAACTAATGAAGTAAGAATAGATCCTGTAACAAATACCATCGTAAGAGAAAATATTCCTGCTATTATAAATCCTTTTGATACTTATGCCATAGAAGAGGCAGTTCGTATCAAAGAAAAAACTGGGGCTAAAGTATACGGCTTAAGTATGGGTATTCCTCAAGCAACAGAAATGCTTAAAGAAGCAATATCATTCAGAGTTGACAAAGGAATCCTTATGACCGATAGAAAATTTGCAGGGGCTGATACATTGGCTACATCTTATGCCCTTAGCAAGGGAATTGAAAAAATAGGGGAATTTGACTTAATTATTTGCGGTAAACAGGCAACAGACGGTGATACGGCTCAAGTTGGACCAAGCCTCGCAAACATATTAGGTATAGCTTATGCCACTGATATAAGTAAAATTATAGAGATAAAACATAATGAAATGAATTGTTTAAAAATCACCGATGACGGATATGAAGAAATTTTAGTAAAACTTCCTGCACTGATTACTGTTGTAAAGGAAATTAACATGCCACGACTTCCATCAATAAAAAGTATGAAAGCAGCCGGGAAAGCAGAAATAGAAATTGTTACATTTGAAGAAATTAATGCCGATGAGAAAAGGACAGGTCTAAAGGGTTCACCCACACAGGTCAGAAAAACATTTGTACCGGTGCATGATGTAAACAATGAAATGATTCAAGGTACAATTGAGGAACAAACAGAAAGACTATCAGAAATATTGTTGAAGCTAAGATAGGATGTGAATTAATGGCAAGTATTAATATTATTAATGATAAATGTGTTGGATGCAAAAGGTGCATTGGTGCATGCCCTTTTGGAGCCATAGAAATTGTTGAAAAAAAAGCAGTGATAAAAGATAATTGTACACTGTGCGGTTCTTGCGTTGAGGTTTGTAAATTTTGTGCAATTAATTTTGAAAGAGACATAACAGAATACATAGATATGTGTGAATATAAAGGTATTTGGGTATTTGCCGAGCAAAGATATGGTAAATTAAAGTCCGTTTCATTGGAATTGTTGGGAAAAGCAAAGGAGTTGTCAGAAACCCTTGATACTTCAGTGACAGCCATTTTATTAGGACATGGTGTTGAAGGACTTTCTAATACTTTAATTGCTCATTGTGCAGATGAAGTTATACTTTTGGACGAACAATGGCTTAATGATTTTAATGACCACATTTACGGACAATTAATAGTAGAACTTATAAATGAATATAAGCCGGAAATAGTCTTAATAGGAGCAACCTCAAAGGGGCGTTCCTTAGCACCTCATATTTCTTCCACCTTAAAAACTGGACTTACTGCTGACTGTACAGGCCTCGCTATTGATGAGGAATCTAAGCTTTTAGTACAGACAAGGCCTGCATTTGGAGGAAATTTGATGGCAGAAATAATATGCCCAAACAATCGCCCTCAAATGGCAACAGTAAGGCCTAAAGTTTTTAAGCCCATAGAGCCTGATTATAATAGAAAAGGAATAATTACTAAAATACAAAAAAATCCTGTAAAAGGATTTGTAAAACTAATTAAAAATATCGATAATACTGATGAAATAAATTTATCAGATGCAGAAATAATTGTAAGTGTGGGAAGGGGTATAGGAAGTGCAAAAAATATTCATCTAGCCAAGGAATTAGCTGATTCTCTTGGTGGAACTGTTGGCTCTTCCAGACCGGTTGTTGATATGGGTTGGATGCCATATAGTCAACAGGTAGGACAAACAGGGAAGACGGTAGCTCCAAAGGTTTATATTGCTTGCGGTATATCAGGAGCAATTCAGCACTTGGCAGGTCTTGCAGATATTGAAACTATCATAGCAATAAATCAAGACCCTGACGCACCCATATTTAAAATTGCTAATTATGGCATAGTTGGAGATGTAAATGAAATTCTTCCTGAATTAATTAAGAGAATGAAAGAAAAGCAATAATTATAAACATTTTATTTATTCCATTTAAAATGAACCGATGGTAAAATACCATAAGTTATATATAAAACGAGATAAAATTAGCATATATTATGTTAATAAACATTCCCAACACTTGCAGAGCCATGTAATTCTTCGCTGTATACACCATGACCCTGAAATTGAATCATTTGAAATGGAATTAACGGCTTAAATTAAAGGCACTTCTAACAAAAAAACAGGAGTGTCCCCACTCCTGTCAGTTATATTATTGCTGTCAATTTAAAGTCTGTATCCACAGTTTTAGTTCAGCGTGCTAAACTTCGGAATCTCTTTATTCAAAAAATCCATACAACTGTTCCATTTGTTCATAAGTGAGCATACCAATATAACCTCCGATAACTTCACCCTTTTTGTTTACTGCAATTGTTGTTGGAAATGAACGAATTCCATAAGTGTTTGCAACATTCATATCCTCATCCAACAAAACAGTAAAATTCAAATTGTTTTCATCCATAAATTCCTGAACTGCTCCTTTTTTTTCACCTACATTGATTCCCAACAGCAACAGGTCATCCTTGTATGTATCCTGAAGCTTTTGTAAATCAGGCATTTCTATTACACAAAATGAACATCCCGTATACCAGAAATTTAAAATTACATTTTTATCTCTCATATCACTTAATTTTATAAAAGAATCATCCATTGATTTCAGCTCAAAATCCGGTGCCATAACAGGCTCATTTGTTTCTTCATTTTGACTTTCTGAAACATTTTCATCCTCTATATTGCTGTTAGGTGAGCAGCTTGTTAATCCTGCTATTAATAATGTTGATATAATTATAATTAGTATTTTTTTCATTGCATTCTCCTTTATGAATAAGCTGATACCCTATTTAATATTCTTTAATCAATAAATTTAACCCCATAATTAACTGTTTTTGTCATAAATACATAAGGATAAATTTCTTTAGCTTTTTTTTGTGCTCTATTCAGAGATGCACTATCTTTAAAAAGTCCAAATACAGCCGAACCTGAACCTGTCATTACAGATGATATAGCACCATTTTCAATCATTAATTTCTTAATATCATTAATTTCCGGATGATATTTTTCCACAACTTTTTCTAATGTATTTGAAACACACATTGCAGCTTTTTCATAATCATATGATGAAATATATTTTAGTATGTTATTTTTTGAATATAAATTATAATAATCAGATGCAAGATTTTGGTAAACAAATGCTGTTGACATTGAAAATTCAGGCTTAATTATCAATATATTATTCCATGTGAAATTATTTAATTCAGTAACCTTGTCACCAATACCTTCTGCAAGGCAAGTACCTCCTATGATGCAAAAGGGTATATCTGAACCTATTTGCACACCTAAGCTGCACATTTCTTCTAAAGATAAATTAAGGTTCCACATTTCATTTAAACCCATTATTAAGGCAGCTGCATTACCGCTTCCCCCGGCCAAGCCTGCTTCAGAAGGAATGTTTTTATTAATATATATATGTATGCCTGTATTTATAAAAAAGGTATTCTTTATTAACAATGCAGCCTTATAACAGGTATTTTTTTCATTTACAGGTATTTTTGGATCTGAACATTCAATAATAATTTTATTATCATTTAAAGAATTAAGAACAATTTCATCACAAATGTCAATAGATTGCATTACAGTTTTTATAGTGTGATAATTGTTTTGTAGTTTTTCTATGATATCCAAAAATAAATTAATTTTACCGTATGAATGTAATTTCATCATTAAGCCATTCCTCATAGTTTTTCAACATTATATAACATAAAATTTTTTAAAACAACAAATCATTGCAATATATTAAATTTTTTATTGGTTTTTATGATTAAAATAAAAATATTTGGGTATAAAATTAGTACAACATAAATTTTTACTTAAGGAAGAGGTGATTCCCCCAAAAGCAGAAATTGAAACAATGAATGAATAACACCCGGTTTTCAGGTGTGTAATTGATGAAAACCGGGTGTTATTTTTATACGTGGACATTCCTTCTACCAGCAGAGATTTGCCCTCTACAAGAAGGTGTGTCCCACTTCCTTAGTCTACCTCAGAACAATTCCTTCTTAGCAAGTATGAAACCTGCAATACATGCTGTTACAACAGATAACCCCACAACTATCCAAAATGCATAAGGTGAACCGGTAAAAGGCATATTAGTAAAGTTCATACCAAACAATCCCGAAAATATAGCTGGAATAGCCATTAAAATAGTTATTGATGTCAATAATTTCATAACTATATTTAAATTATTTGATATAAGAGAAGCAAATGCATCCATTGTTCCACTAAGAATTCCGCTGTAAATAGTAGCCATTTCAATAGCTTGCTTATTTTCAATAATAACATCTTCAAGCAAATCTTCATCCTCGGAATATTTTTTGATAATATTCATTCTGAGGATTTTTTCCAATACTATTTGGTTGGCTTTAAGGGAAGTATTAATATATACCAATGATTTAGATAAATCCAAAAGCTGTATAAGCTCTTTATTTCTCATTGATTGATGCAGTTGTTCCTCTACATAATTACTCATTTTGTCAATTTGTCTTAAATAAAGTAAATACCTTTGTGCATTTTTATATAGTATCTGGTATAAAAAACGATATTTTTTGTATGTGTAAAAGGTACGAATACTATTTTTCTCAAACTGATCAAGTACGATTGAACTTTTTAAACATACTGTGATTATATTTTTTCCAGTAATTATAATTCCAAGAGGTAATGTTTCATAAATAATGTGGTCATCTTCTTTTTCTACATATGGTGTATCAACCAAAATTAAAATTTGACCATCTTCTGTCTCCATACGAGCACTTTCCTCATCATCTAATGCTGCCTTCAAATAATCTCTTTCAATACACAGCTTTTCTTCAATAATGTCTAATTCTTCGTTTGTGGGGTTAACCAAGTTAATCCAAGCACCATCTTCAATTTCTTCCAATTTGAACAAGGTGTCTTCGATTGATTTGAATATTTCAAGCATTTTTCACCTCAATTTAATAATAGATTTTCTCTATTACTAAATGAAGTAAACCTTAGTAATAGAGAAGTATTTAGTTAAAATGTTTTTGACCTTAGGGACCTCGTCCATTACTTCACATCCTTTTATTTTTTATTGCATTTATAATGATAGTATATTTTTTTTTGTTTTGCAAGTTAATTATAGCGGAAATTGAAGATAACGCACATAATTTTCAGATTTATGGAAAAGATAGTACCAAATGAATAATATTTTTCCAAATTTCATTAATATAAGCATAGAAGGTGATTATTTGGCTGTAAGTTCCGTCACAAAAGTTAAGGGAGCAGTTGAAGACTGTGTTGGGAAGAAAGTAAAGTTTAAAATAAAAAAAGGAAAAAGCAGATCCCAATTCAGTGAAGGAATTATTTTAGACACTTATCCTTCAATATTTACAGTATTTATTGAAAAAAAAGACTTTAAAAGGGTTGTGTCTTTTAATTATATAGATATTCTAACTAATAATGTTGAATTTTTTGTATGTGATGAAGAGGAAACAAAAATTGGATAGTATGAATCAATAGCGAAACATTATTTATTAAAAAATTATTAATAAATGAAGTTTCGCTATATTTTTTTGCAGATATTTGATATACTCAATATGGTTTTAAGTCATTATCTTTTTTATTTAGAATGTATATAATAATTTTAGTGTATTCTGAGGATGACAAAAGCGGGGGAGAAGTTAAGTGAAGTTATTTTTAAAAATTTTATTGTTTTTTATTTTGTCAGTAATTGTTTTTTATGCATATGCAAGATTTATTGAACCCGTATTATTGATAGTTCAATATGAAAATATATACAGTAATTTATTTAGTGATAAAAATAATATAAAAATAATTCAATTTTCAGATGCTCACATATCTGAATTTTTTGATGTGAATGACTTGCGTAAGATTGTTAATAAAATAAATAAAGAAAATCCGGATATTGTTGTTTTTACAGGCGATTTATTAGAAAGATACAACGAATATGAAAATAGAGACAATATACATGAAATATGGGAAGTTTTAAATGAAATAAATGCCCCTTTAGGTAAGTATGCAGTGTACGGCAATCATGATTACGGCGGCGGTGCAGAAAGAGCATATAAAAAAATAATGGAAAATGGCGGGTTCGAATTGCTTATAAATGAAAAAATAAAAATAGATGAACATTATATTAATATTATAGGCATGGACGATTCGATTTTTGGTACTATCAATAAAGAAGTTATAGTAAGTTATTTAGACGAAGATTATTACAACATAATATTAAGCCATGAGCCAGATGTGGCAGAATATTTTCTTGAATATAATGCAGACTTGTTTTTAACCGGTCATAGTCACGGGGGACAGATAAATCTACCATTCATAAATTACACCCCTCCCTTAGCTCAAAAGTATAAAAGAGGAATGTACAATATTGATAATTTTAGGCAAACTAAGGTATATGTGAATGTTGGTTTGGGAACATCACAAATACCAATGAGATTTATGGCTGCACCTGAATTGACGGTTTTTACAATGAAGAATAAATAAGATTAATCTATTCGTTCGTCTTATCATTACCTCCCTTGGATATGTGTGTAATATAAAATTATTATGATCAGAGGCTTTGTTTTTAAAAAACAAAGCCTCTTTTGATATTTATTTACTTGGAACTTTTAATACTTGAGCTGGATAAATCAAATGTGGATTTGCTAAATTATTGTATTCAGCCAATTCTTGATAAGTTAAATTGTATTGTGCTGCTATTTTCCACAAAACATCTCCTGAAACAACTATGTAAGTAACTTCTGCCGGTGCCGGTTCCGGAGTTGGTACTGGTGCAGGCTCAACCGGTGCAGGTTCTTCTACAACAGTTTCAATAACTTTGATTCTGCCTGAAACTTCTATGCCTTCAGTTCCGTTAGTGTTTAAATAATTCGCAAATATTTCTTCATATGTACCAAACTCAGCTATAGCAGAATATTTTTTGAACATTTCATAGCCATCTCCGCCGATACCTAAGAAATCATTGATAGCAACTGTATATTCTGCTGCTTTATCCAATGCATTATCGCCAACTTTTACTTCAATAACTCTGGAGCCAACAGGCTGTGCAGGGTCAAATACAAATGTAAGTCCGCTTACCTGCATGAAAGCACCTTGTGCTGCAGGATATCCGCTAACAGAGTGTTCTAATACTGCCAATAAGTCTTCACCTGTAATTTTCTTTACTTGAACTGTATTTCCAAATGGGAATAATTCAGCTACTCTACCAAATGTAATATCTCCAGGTTGAATATCAACTCTTATATTTCCACCGTTTACTAATCCAATGTCAGCACCTGCTGCAGCTCTAACAGCATCTGCAGATAGATTACCAAGATTTGTTTCCTTAGTTCTTACATTTGCTCTAACACCATCTAAGTATATATCAGTCTTAGCGACAACTTTATCAAATACCGGTTGGTTTGCTACTTTTATTTCATCTATTAATTTAGCTAAATCAGCATCTGCAACTGTTTCTGCAGCTGCCCCTGCTTTGAGAAGCTCTGCTGTTTTATTTACAACTTCGCCGTTTTGTACTTCTAAATTAACATAACCTAAATTTTGATCATAATTTCCTGTTTGTGCAATTAATGTGTTGTTAACGAGATTTCCTGTTTCTAACAATGTATGGCTGTGACCATCAATTATAACATCAATTCCCTCTACAGCTTCAGCAATTGCTTTAGATGTAATAACAGAACTTTCATCTAATCCGATATGTGCCAATGCTATTATAACATCTGTTTTATCTTTTAGTTCTTCAACCATTTTCTTAGAAACTTCAATAGAATCTGCAAAAGTTAATCCTTCTACATTTGTTGGGCTTGTTTTGTATGCTGTTTCAGGAGTAGTAAGTCCAAATATACCAACTTTAACTCCGCTTACTTCCTTAATAACATATGGTGTGAATAGATATTCGCCCTTTTCATTTAAAATGTTTGCACTTAACATTTCTACACTTGTCATGTCTTTTAATTCTAATAATCTTTCTTTGCCATAATTAAAGTCATGATTTCCTAATGTCATATAGTCATATCCTGCAGTTTCCAATACCTTTATGGCATTTTCACCCTTACTTATATTAACTATAGGCATGCCGTGAAGAGTATCACCGGCATCAAGGACCAATGTATTAGGATTTGCTGCTTTAGCTTCTTTAATTAATGTTGCTATTTTTGCAAAGCCTAATTCTGACGCTGTACCCTCTAACCTTGCATGGGTATCATTTGTGTGAATAATAGTAATTTTAGTAGTTTCTGCATCTTGTGCAAATGCAAAGCTGAAACTGCTTAGAATTAATAATGCTACTAATACTAAACTTAAAACTTTTTTGTTCATACTTCTTCCTCCTAAGATTTTTATTATTACCATAATTATATTATACAGGCAGTATCTTCTAATATCAAGAAAACATTTAATATTAAATATTAATAAAAAATGTTGACAATAATATAAAATTTTAATATGATGAACATATTATAAATAGTTTACTTAGAAGAGGAATAGTAATTATACATGGTCACTTAGAGAGAAAGTTGCTGGTGAAAAACTTTTGACCCCCTGTATTATGAACCCGCCTTGGAGTATTTGGGAGTAACAACCCAAAGGGCAAAACCCTTATACAAACGAGATGCTGCTACAATAATAGCAGTAATTAGAGTGGTACCGCGGATATCCGCCTCTTAGTTTTAAGGGGTGGTTTTTTTATGAAAGGAGAAGAAATGGCTAAGAAAGAAAAAGAATTTGTAAAAGAAATAACACCTATGGAAGAAGATTTCAGTAGATGGTATACAGATGTAATAATGAAAAATGAATTGGTTGATTATTCGCCTGTAAAGGGATTTATGGTTATAAGACCTTACGGATATGCCCTGTGGGAAAGAATACAAGAATATGCCGATGCGAAATTCAAAGCTACAGGACATAAAAATATGTATTTTCCGTTGTTGATTCCCGAAAGCTTGTTAACGAAGGAAAAGGAACATGTGGAAGGATTTGCTCCTGAAGTTGCTTGGGTTACTCATGGAGGAAATCAGGAATTAGGTGAAAGGTTAGTTGTAAGACCAACATCAGAAACAATTATATGCCATATGTATGCTAAATGGCTTAATTCATACAGAGACTTGCCGTATTTGTACAATCAATGGTGCAGCGTTGTAAGATGGGAAAAGACAACAAGACCTTTTTTAAGAACATCCGAATTTTTATGGCAGGAAGGTCACACTCTTCATGAAACCGAGGAAGAAGCTCAGGCAGAAACACTTCAAATGCTTGATATTTACAGACAGGTTGCAGAAGATTTAATGGCTATGCCTGTTGTTGTAGGACAAAAAAGCGATAAGGAAAGATTTGCAGGAGCACATGCCACATATACAATGGAAGCATTGATGCATGATGGTCAGGCTCTTCAGGCAGGAACTTCACATAATTTAGGTCAGCATTTTACTAAAGCATTTGAAATAAAATTCCAAGGCAGAAACGGCCAGGAACAATATCCTTATCATACATCTTGGGGTATTTCTACAAGACTTATTGGCGGTTTGATAATGGTTCATTCAGACAACAGGGGATTGGTACTGCCTCCTAAAATGGCACCTGTACAGGTGGTAATAATTCCAATAGCCCAAAAGAAAGAAGGAGTATTGGAAAGGGCAAATGAACTATATGAAGCATTAAAAGCTAAGGGAATCAGAGTTGAACTTGATGACAGCACAGAAAATTCACCGGGCTGGAAATTTAATCAATATGAAATGAAGGGTTATCCTATTCGTATTGAAATAGGACCAAGAGACATTGAAAACAATCAAGCAGTTGCAGTGAGAAGAGATAAGTTAGAAAAAGAAATGCTTTCTCTTGACAATATTGAAGATACAATATATACCATGCTTGAAACAATGCAAAATGATTTGTTTGAAAAAGCAAAAGCTCATAGGGAAGCTAACACTTATGTAGTTAAAGATTATGAACAATATAAGAAGGATTTACCGAAACGTCCCGGATTTGCCAAAATGATGTGGTGTGGTGAAAGAGAATGTGAAGATAAGCTAAAAGAAGAAACAGGAGCAACAATTAGGTGCATTCCATTTGAGCAGGAAAATTTAGGCGATAAATGCCATATCTGCGGTAAACCCGCAAAGCATATGATTTACGCAGCAAGAGCATATTAAGATGCTATTATTAATTTAAAATCAGTTACCTTGGTAACTG
>CAZCTI010000019.1:0-21893 GCA_964501385.1 uncultured Clostridia bacterium | reverse complement strand
CTATAGGGATAGTCTTTGAGGTAAGAGGAATGTCCCTGTACTTGAGATTCTTCACCTGCGGTTCAGAATGACACGCTGCTTCGCAGCTTATTCATAGCAATGGCAGAAAAAAGAAGGAGTATTATGGAAAAAATAAGCATTAATACAGAATATATTAAATTAGATCAACTGTTAAAATTTGCAAATGCCGTTGAAGGAGGAGGTATGGCTAAGAATGTTATCTTAGACGGTTTAGTTAAAGTAAACGGTGAAGTTGTATTACAAAGAGGAAAAAAGTTAAGGGAAGGGGATATAGTTGAATTTAATAATGAAAAATATTTAATTCAGACTTGTCTTGAGTTATAGAGAAGGATTTACCATGACAAATATGAAATTTTTGGTTACAAATATAGTAATCATTAATTTAAAGAGGAAAAATGATAGTAAATAAACTTATAATAAAAAATTACAGAAATTTTAAATATGCAGAAGCGCAGTTAAATGATTCACTTAATATTTTTATTGGAGACAACGGTCAAGGAAAAACTAATCTTATGGAATCAATTTATATTGCATCCATAGGAAGAACCTTTAGATTAAACAGTGAAAATGAATTGATTAATTTTTTTGAAAATAAAAGTTCTGTTGAAATTCACCTTATTAAAAATAATTACAATATAAAAATAGAAATATTGTTGGAAAAAAATAAAAAGAAATTAGTTTTTATCAATGGTGTAAAGCTCGATAAAACATCAGAAATGATAGGTGTTTTAAATAATGTAATTTTTACTCCCGATGATATGAAAATTATAAAGGGAAGTCCTGTTGAAAGGCGTAAGTTTGTCAATATAGATATTTCACAAATAAAACCTAAATATAAATATTTACTGAACAAATATAAAAAGGTTACTACTGAAAGAAATTTAATATTAAAAAATTACTATACAAAATATGAAAACAAAGATATTATAAATATTTGGAATGATTACTTAGTAAATATAGGAACAGAAATTTCAATATATAGAAATGAATATATAAAGAAATTAAAAAATTATGCAACAGATATTTATTCAAACATATCAGGAAACAAGGAAAAATTTGATATTATATATTATAGCAACATAGGGTCAATTGATACTGACAAAGATGAAATAAAGAAAATATTTCATGAAAAAATAAACAGTAATTTCAACAATGAAGTTTTAAGAGGAACATCATTGTACGGACCTCATAAGGACGATGTAATAATAAAAATTAATGACAAGGAATGCAAGTATTTTGGCTCTCAAGGTCAACAGCGTTCTGCAATTCTTGCATTAAAGCTTGCTGAAATAGAAATAATCAAGGAAGAAGTTGGAGAATATCCTATTCTATTATTGGATGATGTGTTATCTGAGCTTGATAATAAGAGAAAAAGTTTTCTCATTGAGCATATTAAAGGTATACAAACAATAATTACAAGTACGGATGACCATGATTTAAATAATTTAACTAAAAATTTTAATAAGAAAGTTTTTTATATAAATGAAGGAAAAATTGGAAGCATTTCAAATTAGAGGAGAATTAAATGGCGACAGATAAAAATAACAATCATTATGGCGCAGATCAGATTCAAGTGCTTGAAGGTTTGGAGCCTGTTAGAAAAAGACCGGGTATGTATATTGGTTCTACAGGAGAAAGAGGGTTGCATCAACTGATTTATGAAGTTGTAGACAATAGTATAGACGAAGCATTGGCAGGATACTGTGATACTATAAAATTAACTATTAATGAAGATAATTCGGTTGTAGTTGTAGATAATGGAAGAGGTATTCCCATTGAAACAAATAAAAAGACAGGCAAATCAACCTTGGAAACTGTTTTAACAGTTCTTCATGCAGGAGGTAAATTTGACAACAATGCATACAAGGTATCAGGAGGACTTCATGGAGTTGGAGTTTCGTGCGTAAATGCTCTTTCAGATTATTTAGTGGCAGAAGTAAACTGGAATGGTAAAAAATACAGACAAAAATTCGAAAGAGGTATTCCAAAATCAGAAGTTGAGTTAATAGGAAAAACAAAGGAAACCGGAACAACTATTTCCTTTATTCCTGATGCAACCATATTTGATACATTGGAATTTAATTATACAACTGTTAAGCACAGAATGAGAGAACTTGCCTTTTTAAATAAAGGAATAAAAATAATATTAGAAGATAAAAGAAATAACATTAAGGATGAATTTCATTATGAAGGTGGTATAAAACAATTTGTTCACTTTTTAAACAATAAAAAAGAACCGCTTCATGAAGATATAATTTATGCTGAAGGAAATAAAGACAAGGTGATTGTAGAGCTTGCAATTCAGTATACAGATTCTTACAATGAAAATATATTTTCATTTGTAAACAATATTAACACGATTGAGGGTGGAACCCATTTAGTAGGATTTAAAACATCCCTTACTCGTGTTATAAATGATTATGCAAAAAAAGCAAATTTAATAAAAGAAAGTGATATAGCTATTACAGGAGAAGATATTAGAGAAGGTATAACTGCAATATTGTCAATTAAAATCACAAATCCTCAATTTGAAGGCCAAACAAAGACAAAGCTTGGAAACAGTGAAGTAAGAGGTATAGTTGACAGTATTACAGGTGAAGCATTAAATATTTTTTGCGAGGAAAATCCAAAGACTGCAAAAGCAATAGTTGAAAAATCTTTAAGATCTGCAAGAGCAAGGGATGCTGCAAGAAAAGCAAGAGATCTTGTAAGAAGAAAGGGTGCTCTTGAAGGTATGGCTCTTCCGGGAAAATTAGCTGATTGCTCTGAAAAGGACCCGGCACTTAGTGAAATTTGCATAGTTGAAGGTAACTCAGCAGGAGGTTCTGCAAAAGAAGGAAGAGACAGAAGAACACAAGCAATTTTACCTCTTCGGGGTAAAATATTAAATGTTGAAAAATCAAGAATAGATAAAATTCTTAATTCTGAAGAAATTAAAAACATGATTACTGCTTTTGGCTGCGGAATTGGAGAAGATTTTGATATTTCAAAATTAAGATACCACAAAATTATAATAATGACAGATGCGGATGTTGACGGAGCCCATATAAGAACTTTGCTTCTTACATTTTTCTATAGGTATATGAGAGATTTAATTAGAGAAGGTCATGTTTATGCTGCTCAACCTCCTTTATACAGAGTAAAAAAGGGAAAGTTTGAACAATATGTTTATTCTGATGCAGAGCTGAATCAAATTTTAGAGGAAATTGGAAGAGATAATAAGATTGAAATACAAAGATATAAAGGTCTTGGAGAAATGGATCCGGAACAGCTTTGGGAAACAACCATGAATCCAAAAGATAGAATATTATTAAGGATTAATGAAGAGGATGCAATAGAAGCCGATGAAATATTTAATATTTTAATGGGAGACAAGGTTGCACCAAGAAGAGAATTTATTGAAGAAAATGCAAGGTATGTGAAAAATTTAGATATATAGTCTGAGAGGTTATAAATGAGCGAAATTGATAAAAGTAAAATTTTAAATATAAATATTACTGAAGAAATGAAAAGGTCTTATCTTGATTATGCAATGACTGTAATTGTATCAAGAGCCTTGCCTGATGTTAGAGACGGACTTAAGCCTGTCCACAGAAGAATTTTATATTCCGCCAGTGAATTAGGATTGTCACCGGATAAACCTCACAAAAAAAGTGCCCGTATTGTAGGGGATGTTTTAGGTAAGTATCACCCTCACGGAGATACTGCAGTTTATGATGCAATGGTAAGATTGGCACAAAGTTTTTCCATGCGTTACCCATTAATTGACGGTCACGGAAATTTTGGCTCTGTAGATGGTGACCAGGCAGCAGCTATGCGTTACACTGAAGCAAGAATGTCAAAGATGGCAATGGAAATGCTTCGTGATTTCAACAAGGATACTGTTGATTTTAGACCTAATTTTGATGAAACATTAAAAGAACCTGTAGTATTGCCAAGTCGTTTTCCAAACTTGTTAGTGAACGGTTCCTCAGGTATAGCTGTTGGGATGGCAAGCTCCATACCTCCACACCATTTAGGTGAAGTAATAAATGGAACAATTGCATTAATTGATAATCCTGATATTGATGTTCCCGGACTTATGAGATATATAAAGGGACCTGATTTTCCTACAGGTGCAATAATTGAAGGAAAAGACAATATTAAAAATGCATATATGACAGGAAGAGGAATTGTAAAGGTAAAGGCTAAAGTTGAAATAGAAGAAATGAAAAACAACAAAAGCCGAATATTGGTATCAGAGCTTCCATATCAAGTTAATAAGGCAAGACTTATAGAAAAAATAGCTGAACTTGTTAAAGATAAAAGAGTAGAAGGAATATCTGATTTAAGAGATGAAAGTGACAGAACAGGAATGAGGATTGTTATTGAAATCAAAAGGGATTACAATCCAAATATAGTTCTTAATAATTTATATAAACATACTCAGTTACAAGATAATTTCAGCATTATAATGATTGCTTTGGTTAATAATGAACCAAAAGTTTTAAATTTAAAAGAAATGATTTATTATTATGTTGAGCATCAAAGAGAAATCATCGTTAGAAGAACTCAATATGAATTAAACAAAGCAGAAGCAAGAGCACATATTGTTGAAGGTTTATTAAAAGCAATAGATAATATTGATGAAGTTATAAGAATAATAAGAGCATCATATGACGATGCAGAAAAAAGATTGATGGATGCATTTGATTTATCGGAAATTCAGGCAAGAGCCATAGTTGATATGAGACTTAGACGTTTGCAGGGATTGGAAAGAGAAAAATTAAATGCAGAATATGAAGAATTAATTCAAATGATAAATAAATTTAAAGAAATTCTTGCTAATCCTCACTTGGTTGACCAAATAGTAAAGGATGAATTAAAAGAAATAAAGAATAATTATTATGATGAAAGAAGAACGGAAATTAAAGCTGATGAAGGGGAAATCAATGTAGAAGATTTAATTGAAGAAGAAAATGTTGCAATTACCCTAACAAATTTCGGCTATATTAAAAGACTTCCGGAGGATACTTACAAAGCCCAGCACAGAGGAGGCAAAGGAATTACTGCCCTAACCACAAGAGATGAGGACTTTGTAAAAGATTTATTCATAACATCAACACATGATTATTTAATGTTTGTTACAAATAAAGGTAAAATGTACAGAATAAAAGCCTATGAAGTACCGGAAGCAAGACGTCAAGCTAAAGGAACAGCAGCAATAAATTTAATTAATATTGAAGCAGGAGAACAAATAAAATCATTAATACCAATAAGAGAATTTAATGATCAAGAATTTCTGATATTTGTAACTAAAAAAGGAATTATCAAAAAAACCAAACTCAGTGAATTTGATTCAAACAGAAAAACAGGTTTAGTAGCTATTAAAATAGCAGATGACGATGAGTTGATAAGTGTCAACAAAACCGATGGAACAAAAGATATATTTATAGTTACTAAGTATGGAAAGGGAATTAGATTCCACGAAAATGATGTGAGGGAAACAGGAAGAAATACAATGGGAGTTAAAGCGATTACCATTGATGAAAATGATGAACTCATTTCTATGAGTATTATAAAGAAAAGTGATGAAAATAAACATATTTTAACTATTACTGAAAATGGTTATGCTAAAATAACCCTATCCCAAGAATACAGACCTCAGAACAGAGGCGGAAAGGGAATGAAGGCTCACAACATAAATAAAAAGACAGGGCTTATCGTTAATTCATTGATAGTTGAAAAAGAAGATGATGTTATGATATTAAGCGCAAACGGCTCCATAATCAGAATGCATGCAACTAATATTTCCATAATGGGAAGGGACACTCAAGGAGTTATAGCAATGAGGCTTAACGGAGATGATAAGGTTGCTTCAATAGCAAAAATTTTCACAGAGGAAGATATTGAAGAAGAAGAATAGTAGTGGAGGATATTATGTCATTGAAAATTAATTATGAAACTATTGATCAGGCTATAGAAATAAAACCAATAGGAGAAGTAGATATATATACTTCTCCCGACCTTAAAAATAAAGTATTCGAATTAATTGACGAAAATGCATTAGATATTATTATTAACGGGGAAGATCTTGAATATATTGACAGTACGGGACTTGGTGTTTTAATGAGCATTTATAAAAAGGTGCAGGAAAAAAACAAAAACTTTAAAATTAATAATTTAAGACCAAATATTTATAAATTATTTGATATTACAGGTCTAAATAAAGTATTTAATATCCAGGAGTGATGAAATGGATAATATAGTATTGAAAATTCCTAAGAAATCTGAATATATGAGCACAATCAGATTAACAACTTCTGCATTGGCTAATTCAAACGGATTTAATATTGATGAAATTGAAGACATAAAAGTATTAGTTTCTGAAATTTGTACATTTTTTATAAAAAATATAGAAAATAGTTCCAAAGATTTTGAAATTACATACCACATTTGTAGTGAAAAAATAAAAGTTTGCATTGTTGACTTAAACAATGGAAATATAATTAAAAACAATAATATAAATAATGATATGAGCATTATGATTATTGAAAGCTTGTCTGATAATTATAAATATGATTTAAACAATAAAACAATAACCTTCGAAAAAATAAAATATTAGTAGGCGTTGATTATAATGAGTGAAGTGAGTAAATACTCCAAAAACATTAAAAACTATGATTTGTTTTTAATTTATAATGAAAACAAAGATATTGAAATAAGGAATCAAATTTTTGAAAAATACAAATATATGGCTGAAATTATATCCAGAAAATATAGCAATAGAGGTATTGAATATGATGATATATACCAAATTGCTTGTATGGGATTAATTTTTGCAATTGAAAGATTTGATATTTCAAAAGGATTTGAATTCACAAGTTTTGCTACCCCGACCATATTAGGTGAAATAAAGAAATATTTCAGAGATAAGGGCTGGGCTATTAAGGTGCCCAGAAAAATACAGGAAATATCAAGGAAGGTCAATGAATACAGCATAATATTGTCGAATCAGCTTCATAGAGCACCTACCATAAAGGAAATAGCTGAATATGCAAACAGTACTGAAGAAGAAATTTTAGAAGCATTTGAAGCAGGTAAAATGTTTAATTCACAGTCCCTTGATGAAAAATTTGATATGAACAGCGATGATAATGATTTATCACTTATGGATGTTGTTGGAGCGGAAGATCAGTATTTCACAAGAATTGAAAATAAAGATTTCATAAATAAGTCAATGAATAAGTTAAACGACTTAGAAAAAGATATAATTATAAAGAGATTTTATCAAAATAAAACACAAAGCGATATTGCCAAAGAGCTGAATATTTCACAAATGACAGTATCAAGAATAGAAAAAAAATCTTTAGAGAAATTAAGAATTGAATTTTACAAATAATGGAGGTTTCATGAAAAATAAAAGCAGATTATTTGTTATGGGAGTTGTTGTAATTGTTTTTTTATTAATTAATTCCTTTGGCAGTGCCGTAAAATTCGCCACAGATTATTTGTGGTTTAAGGAAGTAGGCTATACAGAAACATTTTTAACTAAAATAAAAGCACAAGTTATGATAGGAATTCCCATTTTTGTTGTATTAACCATATTACTATACATATTTATAAAAAAATTAAAGAAAAAGTATGATGAAGAATCAGAAATTATAAATATAAATAAAAAATTCAATCTATATATGAAATTAATTTCTATAGGTATAAGTTTTTTAATTACAGTCAATATTGTATCTAACATGTGGTTTGAAATACTTCAGTATTTAAATGGTGGGAATTTTGGATTAACTGATCCTGTTTTCAATAATGATATAAGTTTTTATGTATTTAAGCTTCCTCTCATAAACACAATGGTAAATTCTATAATTTCTTTATTATTCGTTCTTGTGGTTGTAATTGTCCTATTTTACGGATATCTTGCAATTAAGGACAGTGTCAAAAATATTTCTGAACAATTTGAAAATGTTCAGCAGTTTCCTCGTCAACAAATTGATTTAAGCAATATATTAAATAAAAAATTTGCTGAAAAAATTATTGGTCAAATTTCAATTTTAGGTGTTTTAATATTTGTATTTTTAAGCTTCAGATACGTGTTGAGAAGCTATGATTTGCTTTATTCACAGCTTGGAAGGGTTTTTGGGGCAGGGTATACGGATATAAATATTACTTTGAATTTATACAGAATATTAGCTGTAGGATGTTTAGTTGCAGCAATAACATTTTTTATTGGAGCAAGGAAAAGAAATGTGAAAACAGCCCTTTTTGTTCCTGCACTGCTTATTATTATAACAATTATTGGAACAGGTGTGGCAGGAGCCGTAGAAAATTTTATTGTTGAACCTGATCAATTGTCAAAAGAGACAAAATACATGGAATACAGCATTAAAAGCACTCAACATGCTTACAGTTTAGAAGATGTAAACATAGTTCAGTTTCCTGCTAATAATAATTTGACAATTGAAAATATAAAAAATAATGAAGAAGTAATAGATAATATAAGAATAAATGACCGCGAGCCTTTAATTCAGGTTTACAATCAACTTCAGGGCATCAGGCCATATTATGTGTTTAATGATGTTGATGTTGATAGATACGTAATTGATGGCGTTTACAAGCAGGTTTTCCTGTCAGCCAGAGAACTTGATCAAACAAGGTTAAATGAGCAGGCGAAAACATGGGTTAATCAATACCTAAAATACACTCATGGCTATGGTATAACTCTTTCTCCTGTCAATATGGTTAACCCGCAAGGACAGCCTGAAATGCAGGTAAAAAATATTCCACCTACTACAAATACGGATTTTGTAATTAACAGACCGGAAATATATTTTGGTGAAAAGACAAATGATTATATAATTGTAAATACTGATGAAAAAGAATTTGATTATCCTTCAGGTGCTGACAATGTTGAAAATTTTTATGAAGGTGAGGCAGGAATTAATCTTTCTTTTGTAAATAGGCTTCTGTTCAGTATAAGGGAAGCAAGCTATAGAGTGTTGATTTCTAATAATATTGATAGTAACTCAAAAATTTTAATTAACAGAAATATAATACAAAGGGTTTTTGAAATAGCTCCATTTATGTATTTTGATCCTGATGCATATGTTGTTGTAAACCAGGATGATGGAAAGCTATATTGGGTTATTGAAGGATTTACAGTAAGTAACAGATATCCATATTCACAACCTACTGATAAATTTATTGAAGGTATGAATGTTAATTATTTAAGAAACTCCGTAAAAGTTGTTATAGATGCATATGACGGATCAATTGATTTTTACATAGTTGATGAAAGTGATCCTATTATACAAACATATGATAAAATATTTAAGGATTTGTTGAAACCAATTGATGATATGCCTGAAGGAATCAGAAGTCATATAAGATATTCACAAGCATATTTTGATGTTCAATCAGATATGTATAGGTTGTACCATATTGAAAATCCTACAGTTTTCTTCGGAAGAGAGGATTATTGGGATTTAGCAAATGAAAAATATATGAATAATGGCGAAGAACCTGCAGGCTCAAGTTATTTAATGTTTAAACTTCCGGGGGAGGATGATGTAGAATTTTTATTAACAAATCAGTATACCCCTCAGAATAAAGATAACATGATAGCACTTTTGGCAGCACGAAATGACGGAGAGAATTACGGTGAGCTAATTTTATATGAATTTCCAAAAACCAAGACTATTCCGGGACCTAATATGATTGAAACAAAAATTGACCAGGATACAGTTATATCTTCACAGCTTACACTGTGGAGCCAGGTAGGTTCTACTGTTTTAAGAGGAAATACTCTTGTTGTTCCAATAGAAGATTCATTACTGTACGTAGAACCAATATATTTAAAATCAGATACTGAAAGTAACTTCCCTGAAATGAAAATGGTTGTAGTATCTTTTGGTGATACAATATTGATGGAGCCTACATTAGATAGAGCAATAGAAAGACTTTTCGGTATATCTGCAGATAAGCCGCCTCAAAGACCGGAACCGGAATATGATGATTCCAATATAAATGATTTAATAAATCAGGCAAATGAAGTATTCAATGATGCTAATGAAGCATCCAAAACCGGAAATTGGGCAGAATATGGCAGGAAGCTTGAAGAATTGGAAAAAGTATTGAATCAGCTAAATATTTTAATAAACGGAGAACAACAAAATCAAGAAGAGGTGGAGTAATGAAATTTACATTTAATCATTTTAATTTTAATGTTTTAAACTTAGAAAAAAGTATGAATTTTTATAAAGAAGCTTTAAATTTAAAAGAAGTAAGAAGAAAAGAGGCAGAAGACGGAAGCTTCATCTTGGTATATATGGGAGACGGTGTAACTGACTTTTCATTAGAGCTAACCGAGATGCGTGACAGAACTGAAGCTTATGATTTAGGAGAATTAGAATATCATTTGGCAATGAAAGTTGACAACTATGAAGAAGCATTCAAAAAACATAAGGAAATGGGATGTATAGAATATGTAAATGAATCCATGGGAATTTACTTCATTACAGACCCGGACGGGTATTGGATTGAGATAGTACCTACAAGATAAAGTATAGCCACGGGGCTTACCCCGTGGCTTGTTTTTGACTTTCTTTAATTTTCTTAATACCTGATTCTGTAATTTTTGTTCCACTTCGTCCTTTACCTATTTTTATGAATCCTTTTTCTTGCAACTCTTTCAAAACATTCCTTAAGCTGGCATCACCAATATTTACTTGCATAGATTTTAAATATGTGTTTAATTGCATTCGTCCGATACCATGGAAAAGTTGTGTATTTTCCATAACTATTTTTAAAATTTCGATTTCGATATTTAAGTTTTGTAATGAATGTGAGGACTTAGAAATATCAAACGATGTATCTAAAGTATCCAAAATATACATTGGAAGTTTTGATAAAGTATTATAATGTATGGCTGCACTTTCAAGCTCGCGAACATTTCCGGGCCATGTATACTTGTATAATAATTTTTTATCAGGCTCAGATAATTGTTTGTATTTTTGACCTAAAAATTTTGACATTAGCGGAAGAATGTCTTCTCTTCTGTTTCTCAAAGGCTCAATATTTATAGTAATTACATTTATTCTATAATATAAATCTTTTCTGAAATTTCCTTTTTCAACTTCTATTGATAAGTCCTTATTTGTAGCAGCGATTATTCTTGCATTGATTTTTATAACTCTGTCACTTCCAATTCGCATAATTTGACGCTCCTGTAAAACACGAAGAAGTCTAGATTGAAGGTTAGGAGATATATCTCCTATTTCATCAAGAAAAATGGTTCCACCATTTGCCTGTTCGAAAAGTCCAAGTTTCCCATTTTTTCTTGCTCCCGTAAAAGCACCGCTTTCATATCCGAATAATTCGCTTTCCAACAGTGATTCAGGAAGTGCCGCACAATTTATGGCAACGAAGGACATATTCTTTCGCTTTGAATAATTATGTATTGATTGTGCTATAAGCTCTTTTCCTGTTCCGCTTTCACCTGTAATTAAAATAGTATGGTCAGTTAATGCTACTGTTTTTGCAGTATTGATACATTCACTCATTACAGGAGAATCATGAATTATATCGCCGAAATTATATTTTGCATAAAGGCCTTTTTTTTCTATTAATTGTCTTGCATTGATTTCTATATCAATTAAATCCTTTTCATTTTGAAAAATAATATAGTAACCCATTATTTCATCCATTAGCATAATAGGTGTTTTTTCAATAAAATATTGTACTTCGTTAATAACTATACCTTCTTTTGGCATAGCTTCTTCCCGAATTATCTCAAATAATTCATTGCCTATCATATCCAAAAGAGAATAATTGTCTTTTATATTAAACAACGTTTTAGCTTTATTATTAGAAAAAAGTAAATGGTACTTTTCGTTTGTAACAATCAAAGCGGAAGGTGAATCATTAATTACACTGTCATAAACATAACTTTTTACAAAATTATTTAAATAATCATTATATATAAAAATATCCGGCTCAGCTATTGCTCTGATATGCCTTACTAAATTTCTATTTGTCAATTCAAAGTTTAAATTTAGTCTTATCATTAAACGTAATAGCGTATCAAAACTGATTTCCCTGTATCCGATATTTATTATTTGTTGTATATGATTTGGAACTAAATGCATTTCATTTTGAGTTATGCATACTTTGTAATTTTTGTAAATGGGATTCTCTGCATCATTAGGATCATAAGGAATTAAATTTATGTGAGTAATACCTAACTCATAAAGTGCACACAGAGTTTCAACAGATGTTTTATATGTGTCATTCACAACCAACACATTAGTATTGTTAGGAATTTTTGAAACATCATTTAGATGTTTCTTTTTTAAACTTCTATACATTATGATTATATTGTTATAGCTAATGATACAGTCTTTAAGGGGATACAGCATTGTTTCATCTGTCAGTATATATGCATCAGCTTCTATCTTTTTATTAATATCTAAATCCGTTAAGTAGTAATTTTCAACAATTATATAATTTTCAAATATGCATTCCAAAGTATTTTTTAAATATATAATAACTTCCTGATTATCACTGGTTCTATAAAAAATTGCAACTTTTTTCATGGACCCTCCTTGTAAAGAATTACTATAAATATTATACTACAAAACAATCCCATTTAATAGGATTTATTTGTATTAATCTAATAATATTATTATTTGATTAGTATAGCTTGTGATAATTTTCAATTTATTTTTTGGTATATATAAAATTTTATAAATCCATCTATAATAATCATTTTACATAATTGGTTTGCTTTTATTTTTAATTATATACTATATAAATAGTAATAGTAATTAATGGTACGAAACTTGCATATATTAATTCAGATAAGGTTTTAATGAAAAGTATGAGATTTACGAAAGTTGGATAAGAAATGGATTTGATTTTGCATAACGGCAACATTATTACTATGGATGAAAATTATCCTAAGGCTTCTGCTGTTGCTATTAAGAATGGCAAGGTTGTTGCCATAGGATGTGATGATGACGTACTGAAACTTACCGGTGATAATACGAAGGTATTTGATTTGCAGATGAAAACTGTCGTTCCTGGTTTTAACGATTCGCATTTACATAATGTCAAGTATGGGATATTTTCTAATTGCTGCGATTTAAGTAAATGTGCTTCAGTACAAGAATTAATAGATGTTACGCGTAAATTTATTAATGATAACAGCATAAAGCAAGGAAATTGGGTAATAGGTACGGGGTGGAATCAAGATTTATTTAATATAAAGCTATATCCGACTAAGGCAGATTTAGATTTGATATCAAAGGATCATCCCATAGTAATGTTTAGATGCTGCTCACATTTGCTGTTGGCAAATTCAAAGGCTTTGGAGGTGCTTGGGATAAATGAAACGACACCACAGGTTAAGGGCGGATATTTTGATGTAAAATTGGGTTTATTCCGTGAAACTGCCAAGGAATTAGTACAAGTTTCGATAAAGAGTTATGACATTTCTACTTTGAAATCTATTATAAAAAAAGCATGTGAAGATTTGTTGAAGCAAGGTATAACATCTATTCACACAGACGATTTCAATATGTCTGTAGATTATAAACGAATAGTACAAGCTTATTCGGAACTTGCCCAGGAGGGAAATTTGCCTGTAAGGGTTACACAGCAGTGTCTTGTAGTTAATCAGAAAGAATTGGAAGGTTTTATAAATTGCAATTATAAAGGCTTAAATATTAATGATTTTTACCGTATAGGTCCTGTTAAAATTCTTGCAGACGGTTCCTTAGGATCAAGAAGTGCTGCCCTTAGAGATTCATATGCAGATGTACCAAATATGAAAGGAATTTTAATTCACAAGGAGCATGAATTGAAAAAGATGGTGGAAACATGCCAAGAATTCGGTTATGATGTTGCAATACACTGCATAGGAGATAAAGCATTAGAACTTGCAATTGACAGCATTAATAACTCAAGGAAAAATTATCCTCAAGTTCCATTAAGACATGGCATTGTGCACTGTCAGATAACGGATGAAAATCTCCTAAATAGAATAAGAGAGATGGATTTATTAATATATGCTCAACCAATTTTTCTCAATTATGATCTTCATATAGTTGAAGATAGGGTTGGAAAAAAACTTGCTTCATCAAGCTACAATTTTGGCTGGCTTGTACGTAATGGAGTTCATCTGTCCATGGGTACGGACTCCCCGGTAGAAAAATTTAATCCTATGGAAAATATTTATTGTGCAGTAACAAGAAAAGATATGAAAGGATACCCTAAGGGAGGATTTTATCCCGAACAAAGTATTACAGTGAAAGAAAGTATTAAAGCTTATACCTGCGAATCAGCATATTGCTCATATGAAGAAAATATTAAAGGGAAGATAAAAAATGGATATTTTGCTGATATGACAGTGTTGTCTGATGATATCTATAATATCAACCATGAGAAACTACTTGATGTAAAAGTTGAAATGACCATAGTTGATGGTATAATCAGGTATGAATTAAACAAAGATGCATAGATTATACTTCGCGTAATCATGAATAACAGATAGCTTTCAGCTTTATATAAACGTTTAAATTAACTTATCGTAGGAGGAGAAATTATGGGCTTGCCGGATAATAGTGGCCTTAATCTATTTGAAAAACATAAAAAAGGGAAAAAAAATCTCATAACGGATATAAAAGGTATAAGAGTAGGTCACACCACCCTGCAGAAAGGAAATATCAATACAGGTGTAACAGTCATAATTCCTCATGAAGGAAATATTTTTCAGGAAAAGGTTATGGCAGCTGCAGTTGCTTTAAACGGTTTTGGCAAAAGTATAGGGTTACTTCAAATAGAAGAATTAGGAACAATTGAAACTCCAATTGTTATGACAAATACTCTCAGTGTGGGAACAGCTGCGACTGCTTTAACAAAATATATGCTGAACCAAAATAAGGATATAGGTACTACAACTGGAACTGTAAATTGCTTGGTTACCGAATGTAATGACGGTGTGTTAAATGATATAAGAGGTCTTCACGTAACAGAAGAGGACGTTATAAGTGCTCTTAATTCCTCGTCTGAATATTTTGAAGAGGGTTCTGTTGGAGGAGGAACAGGAATGTGTTGTCTCGGTGTGAAAGGCGGTATAGGCTCTGCTTCAAGAGTTCTTGATGTTGATGGCAAGGAATTTATCGTAGGTGCATTAGTAATGTCCAATTTTGGTTCTTCAGAAAACTTAGTAATCGGTGGAGAGCATATAGGAAGAAGAATTAAGGGAGATAGTAAAAAAGATGAAGGCTCCATTATTATAATTATAGGTACTGATATTCCTCTTTCTGAAAGACAACTAAAAAGAGTTGCTAAGCGTGCTGCCATTTCTCTTGGAAGAACAGGCTCATATATGGGCAACGGAAGTGGTGATATAGCTATAACTTTCACTACTGGAAACAGAATTCCACACTACAGCAAAAATGATATACTTGAAACAAAAATGTTTTTTGATAACCAAATAGACAAGGTTTTTGAAGCTTCGGTGGAAGCAGTTGAGGAAGCTATTATAAGTTCTCTTTACCACGCCAAAACTACAGTAGGTTATAAAGGTAAAAAAGTAAAAGGATTGCGAGAATTTTTATTGCCAATTAATTCTTGACACAAGATATACAGCATTCAATTTACCTTAGATTTTTTTGGACAATTAGGGAGGTGATTTAGACCGAATCTTGAAAAATGTAGATTCGTTATTTTTGTAAATGCTTAAGTAAAGTATTTGCAACGTAAACGGTCTGCTTTCTATCGTTGATAGATTATTGCCATAAGCATGGCACTAATCGAAACGATATCATATTACTAATAATAAAGATATTTAAAGGGAGGAATAAAAACATGAAACTTAGAAAATTATTTTGTCTTTTTCTCGTAGTAATATTAGTTATGCTTACATTGATTGGTTGCAAAAAGTCCGATGATGAAACTGTTGTAATTGGATACATAGGCGACCTCTCGGGCAACGATGCTTATGTAGGTGTTCCGCCTCAATTGTTCTTAGAGGATTATTTTGCGGAAGTTAATGCAAATGGTGGTATTCTTGGCAAAAAAGTAAAACTTGTATCTTATGATATGCAACCTGATAATGCTGTAGACGGCTCTTTAGCATTTAACCGTTTGATTAATGAGGACAAGGCTATTGCAGTTATCGGTCCATCTTCAAGTTCTGCTGCTATACCTATGGCTGCTATCGGCAACAAAGCGAAAGTTCCTTTCATTGCTACATCTGCTACCAACGAAAAAGTAACAGTTGCGGAAGACGGTACACTGAATCCTTATGCATTTCGTGTATGCTTCATAGACTCTTATCAAGGTACAGCTGCTGCTAATTATGCGTATGCACAAGGTATTCGTAAAGTAGGAATGATTGAAACACTTGGAAACCCATACTCACAAAATATTTGCGACTTTTTCGAAAAACAGTTTAAAGCTTTAGGTGGAACAATCGTTGACCGTATTGGTATTCAGAGCGATGACGTTGAATTTCGTGCTCAGCTAACAAACTTCGGCAAATTAGGTGTTGATGCTATGTTTTTCCCAAGCGGCACATACAAAACACCTTCACTTGCAGCTAACCAGGCAGCTGACTTAAATCTTAAATTTAAGTGGATCTTCACGGACGGAGTTTATGATGACACTCTTCTTGAAGTTGCAGGACCAAATATTGAAGGTGCTATTATGACAAACTATCTTTTCGGGGATGACCCTGCTTATGATGAGTTTAGAGAAGCCTACAACGCGAAACATAAAGAATATTCTGCTAACATATTTGTTTACCTTGCATATGACGCTGTAGAACTTCTAATGCATGCAATCAATAAATCACAAAGTCTTGAGCCTGTTGAAATTCAAAAGGAACTTGAAAATGCTACTAATGTAGAACTTTTCACAGATAAGCATTTTACAGTAGACCCAAAAACACATAATCCTTTGAACAAAATGGTTTCTATTATAGGTGTTGAGAATGGTAAATTCACTTTAATTGAAAACTATTATCCAACAAATTAAATCAATTACACAAGTTATACAAAAATTTTATAGTATTTAAAAATCTTTGTGCAATGAATCCCGGAAATTTCAGGTTCATTGCACAAGTAATATGAGGAGAATATCATGACACTTGTTATTCAACAGTTTATTACCAGCATATCAGTGGGAGGATTGTATGCGGTTCTAGCGGTGGGGTATGCTTTAATCTACAGCGTATTCGACTTTACAAATTTTGCTTTTGGCGGCGTTATGATGGTAGCCGCATTCTCTGGATACTTTGTATCAAATGCAGGTTTTGGAACAATACCGGCCATGATAGTTGCAATTGCTACAGGTATAGTTGTTTCAATCGCAATTGAGCTTCTCGCTTACCGTCCAATGCGAAAGAAAAACGCCAAAAGATTATTCTTGATGATATCAGCCATGGGAGTAAACATCTTTCTTACAAACTTATATCTTAGTTTGTTTGGTGCGAATTTAAGGTCTTTACCCAGCGGATTTACAACTAATACAGTTTCTATTATGAATGTTCAAATTGGTATGGTAGATATTGCAGCATTTCTTACATCAGTAGTAGCTTTGGCAATTCTAAGCTTTTTTCTTTATAAGACACGACCCGGTATCACTGTGCGTGCAAGTGCCATTGATGTGTCTACCGCAGGCCTTATGGGTATAAATGTAAACCGTGTTTCTTTAATTGTATTTATAATTTCCGGCACTACGGCAGCTATTGCAGGAATGTTTTTTGGAATGAAATATACTGTTTATCCAGGAATGGGAGCCATGTCAACAAAAGCTTTCATTGCCAGTGTTATCGGTGGACTTGGAAGCCTTCCGGGAGCTGTGTTAGGCGGATTTTTACTCGGTATGCTTGAAACACTTGTAACCGGATATATTTCCGCAACTTACAGGGACCTTTTCTCATTCGGAGCGATGATTATTATATTAATGTTTATGCCAAACGGTCTTATTGGCAAAGGCGACCAAAATAAATTATAAGGAGGGGGACAAAAATGTATATAGCATCTGTTATAGTTACAATATGTGCAAATATCGTTGCAGTTATTGGTCTTGCACTACTTACCGGTTATACCGGTATGTTCTCCCTTGGCCATGCCGGATTTATGTGCATCGGTGCTTATGCAGCGGTACTTTTAAACAAGTATTTCATGGTTCCATATGTATTTGCACTTATTTTAGGCGGCTTCGCTGCAGTGATTATTAGTTTAATTATTGGTTATCCCACATTGCGAAATAAACTTAGGGGCGATTATTTTGCAATCTGTATGTTAGGTTTTGGGACAGTCGTACGTCTGATACTCAACAATATGAATAATCCCATAACGAATGGTGCACTTGGAATAACAAATATTCCAAAGCTTACCACCCTTTGGTCAGCACTGTTGTTTATGTCTGTTTTAGTTTATTTTATGTGGAATTTCGTCAATTCGCAATACGGTAAAAATTGTGTCGCAATTCAGCAGCAGGAAGTTGCAGCGGAAATGATGGGCGTAAGTATTGTTCGTACTAAACTGCTTTCTTTAGCTATTTCGGCGTTTTATTGTGGGGTGGCAGGAGGTCTCCTTGGATTCTGGCTGCAGTATATTGCTCCGGCAACTTTCTCAGATACGCGTTCCAATGACTTCCTTGCAACACTTGTTACAGGTGGAACAAATAGTATTTCAGGTCCGTTTCTTGCAGCGATTCTTCTTACAACTATGCTTGAATATCTACGGTTTCTTGTTAATTGGCGTTTAGTTGTTTATGGATTATTATATATTCTCATCATGCGCTTCAGACCAGAAGGCATAATGGGATATAAAGAGTTCTCTCTAAAAAAGACTATTCAATTTTTCAAAGAGTTCCCTCAAAACGGGACAAAAATTATGGAAAAATGGAAGCGATTTTGGGAAAAGCGTACAAAAAACAAACAGAAGGAGAGAAAATCGTGAATAATACAGATAACGCACTTAGAGTCAATAATCTTGTCATTCGCTTCGGTGGGCTATGTGCTATTGACAATGTAAGTATGCATATTAACAAAGGTGAGTTTGTCGGTTTAATTGGCCCAAATGGTGCCGGAAAAACCACATTTTTTAATTCAATTACAGGCAACCTTATCCCCACGGAAGGAACTATAACCTACCAAGGGAAAAGCCTTATAAAGAAAAGCCCCGATCAGATTTCACATATGGGTATAAGTCGTACATTTCAGAACATACGTATATTTCCAAAAATGACAGTATTAGAAAATGTGTGTTTACCCATCCACAGCAAACCAACATATAATTTCTTTTCTGCAATGCTTGGTCTTCCTTCTGTGAAAAAAGAAGATAAACGCATTCAAGAAAAGGCCTTGGACTATCTAAATCGTCTTGGTATTGATGAGTATAAGAATCATCAGGCTGGTGCATTGCCTTATGGATTGCAGCGTCGCCTCGAAATTGCCCGTGCTTTAGCTGCTGACTTAAGCCTTTTGCTGTTGGATGAACCTGCTGCCGGAATGAACAATGACGAATGTAACGAACTGATTGAACTGTTACATGGTATCCACAAGGACTTTAATCTTTCAATTATGCTTATAGAGCATCACATTGACGTTGTTTTGAAACTATGCAGCCGAATTTATGTTTTGAACCTCGGAAAATTACTTGCTGAAGGTGCACCTCATGAAATTCAATCTAACCCTGAAGTTATACGTGCATATCTCGGTGAACGGAGGAAAAAACAATGAAAAAATTAGTGGAAGTAAAGAATTTATTTTCTTATTATGGAGGGATTTGTGCCCTAAACGGCATTTCCCTTTACATCAATGAAGGTCAAATTACTTCAATTGTCGGGTCTAATGGTGCCGGAAAGTCGACTCTTATGCGCACTATAGCCGGTGATAAACGAATAGATTCCGGTGAGATTCTTTTTAATGATAAACCGCTGTCAGAAAATGTTCATGAGGTTGTTACCAGCGGTATCTCACTTGTGCCTGAGGGAAGACACATATTTCCAGCACTTTCTGTGCGTGAAAATTTGATTTTAGGAACCTGCTCCCTCAAGGGAAAAGACTATAAACGTGCCATGAATGAAACAATGGAGGAAGTTCTTACACTTTTTCCAATCCTTGGAGATAGAATTCGCCAGTCAGGTGGTACACTATCGGGCGGTGAGCAGCAGATGTTAGCTATCGGTCGTGCACTAATGGCACATCCAAAATTGCTCTGTTTAGATGAACCTTCTTTAGGATTGGCTCCAATAATAATTGATGAAGTTTTTGATAAAATTCAACAGCTGAATAAAGAAAAAGGACTCACAGTATTATTAGTTGAACAAAACGCATACCTTGCACTTGATGTGGCTGACCGTGCCTATGTTTTAAATACAGGTCGTATTACGTTAGAAGGTACCGGTCAAGAATTAGCTGATAATCCGAGTGTTCAGGAAGAATATTTAGGTGTAAAACACTGACATGACTATTGCAAGGATGTTCTTTATAAACATATTTTTGTGGGAGGGACTTTACTGTAATGAATGATAAAAATTATGAATTGGCTGTTAAACTTCGGCATGAGTTGCATCGGCATCCTGAAGTATCTAATAAGGAAGTCTGGACGAAAGCATATCTTATGGATTTTTTGCGTAATCATACACGCCTTGAGGTTGTAGACCGTGGTGCGTGGTTCTATGCAGTTTACCGTACTTCTGCTGGAGCTAAAAAAATTGCGTTTCGTGCGGACTTTGACGCACTTCCAATCGATGAAACGATTACTTTGCCATACAGTTCACAAATCCCCGGTGTATCTCATAAATGCGGTCACGATGGTCATAGCGCTTCCCTAATTGCCTTTGCACTTGAGGTGGATGATTTGGGCTGTGATAACAATATTTATTTTATTTTCCAACATGCAGAAGAAACCGGCGACGGTGCAAAGCAATGTGTAGCTTTAGTTGAAGAGGAAGGAATTGACGAAGTCTTTGGATATCACAATGAACCCGGGTATCCGTTGGGAGAAGTTATTGTAAATAGCGGAAGCTTTCAGTGTGCATCGAAAGGCATGAGCTTGTATTTCAAAGGTGTTTCTTCTCATGCTTCCGACCCAGGCGTGGGGCGAAATCCTGCTCTGGCGATTGCGAGGATTATTTGTGCTTTGCCGTCATTGTATAGGGCTGAAGACTATAAAGGATTGGTTTTATGTACAGTTATACATGTGGAGATTGGCTCGCCGGCGTTTGGTACATCAGCGAGCTCAGGTGTGTTGCGTGTTACTTTGCGTGGTCAGTATGAGGAAGAAATGAACCATCTTCAAGCTCGTATAGATATGTTAGCCTTTGGCTTAGCTTCTGAATATGGATTGGATTACCACACCGAATTCTGTGACTATTTTCCAGAATCTGTCAATAATCCTTCAAGTGTAGAAAAGGTTCGGAAAGTTTGTGCGAAGCTTGGAATTAAAACTCATGAATTTCCACATCCCAAACGTGGTTCTGAAGATTTCGGCTATTTTACCAAGGCTACCTTAGGTGCATATTTTGATATTGGAGCTGGAGACATAACCCCGCACCATACAGTAACGTTTGATTTTCCCGATGAAATTATAAAAACTGCGGTAGACGTGTTTTATGAACTCGCATGCAGTAAAGATGAATAAATTGACAATGGTCAAAATCATTTTTACATAATTCATGCAATATTTTAAACAAAGACATTCTTATATTCTTCACACTAAAAAACATACTTTCATTCAATTGCAAAGTATGTTTTTTATGTAAGATTACCAAAGGCAAAGATTTTTGAAAAAGATATTGAGTTATCAGTATTTTCATATATAATGTAAAATGCGGAGGTAAAAATGATAAATAAACTTATTAAA
>CAZCTI010000018.1:0-22263 GCA_964501385.1 uncultured Clostridia bacterium | reverse complement strand
AGGCAGAAAGAACCCTTATAAATATGAAAAAGACTCTTGAGTTGGCAAAAGAAGCAGCAAGGATAAACAAGCTTCTGTTTGATAACGGAATGGCAACCAATTTAAATGTTTTAGAAGCAAATACCGGATTAGCTCAGGCAGAAATAGGATATTATCAGCTTTTGGCAGCATACAACATAAACAAACTAATGTTTGACAATTCCAACTTAATCGGTGGAATGAAATAAGGAATTCTGGGGACGGACCTTCAAATTCAAGGTCCGTCCCCACAGTGATACGCCCTCAGAATGATAAAAAGGACTGCTCAGCGGTCCTTTTTGAATATTTCAGAAATTATTTTTACACCGGTTAATGCAAAACCTACATACATATTTATTCCAAATACAAACCCGCCAAATCCGTAAAGCATAAGAGTCCTAAAATATTTTTCTCCAAAGGAGTTAAACATTTGGTGAATTTTTTCCGGCTCCATTTTTTCTATTTCTTCAGCTGCAATTTTATCAAATTCAACGGATTTTAATATTTCATCCAAGTTCCCTCGAAGACTTTCAATACTACTTTCAACAAATATATTTACAATATATTCTTTTGTTTTAAAATCAATAAAACTGAAATTCGACATTGTAGCATTATCCAATATAGAATATAAAATATCCTTTACTGCTTCTTCTGTTTCATCACTCATCAAAATATTATTTACAAGTTTGTTCGTCGAGCTAATAAATTCATCCTTATTAATATAATAATTCAAACAAATACTGCTATGGTATTCTTTGTAAGCTTCTATGAAAGATTTTAAAATCTTTTCAAAATTATTATTTTTATTAAGTATATCTGTTAAATTTCTTAAAACTCTTTCAGTATCATCCTCCGATACATCATTAAAAATATCTTTGAACTTTAAATTCATAAACTTTTCAGATGCAGCACCAATAATATTAGAAGCTTCTTTCGTTGTTTCATTTTTGTTGTTTATTAAGTTTGAACGCATTGTCTTTGTAAATACATTAATTTCAGCTTCATAAGAATTAAGGAACCTGTTTAAATCATTTAATTTAAAGAATTTTAACAAGTTGTTTACATCTTTGTCTTTTGTTTTATTGTATAGTTCAGTAATCATGCTATTTATTTTCTTTTCAATTTTTTCTGAATTCATGCTAAAATAATTATCAACCATTTCATTTATCTGCAAACTGTCTAATTTAGCATATAAAACTTCAACCTCTGCTTTATAAAATTTTTCGTTTATTAAATCAGTAATAATACTGTTTATTTCATCTTTTCTTGCATCCATAAACTTAGGCAGTTTTTGTGTCAATATTTTATTGAGAATTTCATCAATTATTTCATCTCCTCCCATAAAGGAGAACATACTTCTTTCAATGAATCCTAAATGATTTTTAAGTTCAGCCTGAAGTGACATAGATATTGTCTTTTTACTATCTGCAATGCTTTTTTTAATTTTATCTGATACATTCATAAGAATTTGAGGAAGATTTTTATCTATATATAACTTGAATTTACCATCAAACAATTCTTCAAAAGTTTTATTCCTGTCAAAAGATTTATTAAATAAGCTAATAGCTGCTAAAGAAACATTTTGTTTAAAATTCTCAGACAAAATAAATTGATTAACTTTCTTAGATATTAAAAAAAATCTTTCATCATCAATATTAAACATTTCATGCACGCTTTTATTTGTATTTTTAATATATTTATCATTATATTTTATAATTTGATTTTTAAAATTGCATGGTTCTAAAAAATCTATGGTTTTATCATAAAATCCAACAATTTGTTTATTTAAAGGGTCAATGACAAAATCATATGGAATTTCAGTTTTTAATTCTTTATCAGAGCTTATGATCGAATGATTTTTTTTGCTCAAGGTATTTGTATTTCTGAGATTTTCGCATGCCAAACTAATCAAACTATTTATATTCTCGTCTGTAATTACTGATGAAAGCTTTGTTTGAGAAATTTTCTCATACAAATAATCACTAAATGCATTTATGTTATTGAAAATCTTGTTTTTTAGAAAGCCATAAGTCCCCGTTATTGCACTTTCCATGTTTTTTGTAAGCAAGCTGCTAAGTGTTTGATAGTTATTTTCGCTGATATTATTTGTGAAGCTTTTCTTTATATCATTTTTATGTTTTTCAAACAATTCATTTATACTTTTTTTGCTTAAAAGACTGCTGTCAATGTAATGAGCAGTACTTGCAGCAAAATTCTTTTGATTTTTAATAATATAGCCTAATGAAAAGTTACGTAAAAATGGTACTTTAGACAAAAACCTTATTTCTTTGTATGGTTTAAATATCATATTAATTGCAATTACATTTGTAATATAGCCTACGAAAGCATAGGTTACCATGTTTGCTATATTTATTTCACTTGGGGTAATAGGAGCATTTTGAGCTAAAGCCAAAATCAATCCTGCAAAAATGCCTAAAATTCCCCCAAAAAACATAATGGGTTTCAATTCTTTGCCAATAAACTCATTTGCAAATTTAATAAGCTCATCATCACTAAGCTTATTTAAATTATCTGAAACAATACCCTTTATGGAACCTTTTAAAATAGCATCAGTATTGTTTGCCATATATTTTTGAAGAGTTTCAGAACTATTTTTAGATATATTTTTTATTGAATTTAATTTGTCTATTGCCACAGACAAGTTAACAGACTTTAATTTAGCAGATTCTTCACTGTATTTATTATAAGATTCATTTTTTATAAAATCAGTGACTTTGTGCTTTTTGAAGGTATCTTCACCAATATTAATTTTTTTAATTATGTCTGATATTAAACTCTTAATTGATTTTTCATTTTCACTAAATTTTATTTTTATATAATTGCTTATATTATTAACAAATACATCCAAATAATCTTTAGAAATCAAACTGTTCAACCCTTTTGATAACATAGATTCAACATAATCTGCAGTTTTGTTCTTTAATAAATTATGTATTGATGGTGAAGATAATATTTTTTCTTTACTCAAATTAAACTTAGGTAAAATATCTCTCGCATATAGCTCTGAAATGTAGCGTTCGGTGCTATTGAAAATCGCACTACCATTTTTATTTATGAAATCTATTATTTTGTCATATACTTTATCAGCATTGATGTTATTATTTTCAGCTTCTTTGATTATATCTGCAATGGTAATACTATTTAAACGCTCAATTATTTTTTTGCTAATATTAATGCTTAACTTTTCAGGCTGAGAAGACTTCTTGATAAATGTAATTATCTTATCAACTATACTGTATTTTTTACTTAAGTTGTTAAAATAGGTGTTTTTTACTGTTGACAAAAGCTTAGCTTTTAAGCCTTCCGATTCTTTTATTACCTCATCTACAGAATCTTCAATAATTCTGTCAATTAGCATATTGTTTTTTTGAACATAGCTTAATAATTTATCGGTTACATAAGGTAAGTTCTGCTCAATATATACTTTAAGACTATTTTCTAAGGCAGGATCTAAAAGAGAATATATGCTTTTATTTAAATTTCTTAAATATAAAAATAATGATTTGCAAATTTTATTAATAGCATTATTGTCATTGCTAATCACAGATGAAATAAAAGAATTTATAACTTCACCTTTAATATCAATAATATCTTTAATTTGCTTATCATAAAATATATTCAAGGTTTCATTGACAGCGTCATTAAACCCTGTTAATTCGTCAATTTTAGAATCACCGGCACTATCTGCAGCAATATCCACAAATTTTTTAGCAAAGTTATTAATTACTGACAAATTTTCACTGGTACCCAAAATATCAGTAAGTTTTAACTCCTTAATGTTTTCATACAAACATACTATTGCATTTTCAACTGCATTAGTATTTTCAAAAACATCTTTAATTGTGATATAAACTGCATCAGCCATTTTTTCTGTTTGCAGCTCTGATAGAAAATAATTCACATCAAAATTGTTGGCAACTAAATTTATTAAGCTTTCCATATGCTCATTAATGATTTCTTTAACATATTTATCTGCTTCGCTTAATGTGGAGTCAAATCCGTCAATGTTAGAAAATCTGTCAGACCCAACAGTCTCATAAAGACAGTTTTCATAAAAATCATTAGTCAGTTTTTCAAATTTAACTTTAAATTCATCACTGTTAAAAATTTCATGGATCTTTTCTTTATTTATTATGTCATTTTCAACCATTAAGCTTAAATTTTCTATAAATTCATTTCGTGTCTTTTTAATAACTCCCCCTAATTTCAAAGGAGTATATTCTTTAAAAAGCATATTTATAGCATAGTCATTTGTTATATAACCGGAGGCTCCTCCTAAAATTGCTTGAACTATGTAGTTTAACAATATTTCATTCATTGTGTTTCACCTTTCATACTTCAGGGACATTTTTAATTACTTCGACATTTCCATTACGTGGACATTCCTTCAAAATCTATCCCGCATAGAGCAACTTAATTTAGAAGGTGTGTCCTATCCATATACACCTTTTAAGGAATTATAGCACTTAATCAAAAATTAATCAAAATACATTTTATAAAATTCGACAAATTGCTAATAAGTATTATGATATATTGTTTTTCGTTAATTAAAAGTAATACTGTATTGTATAATTTTTTACCTAATAAACATTTTTAGTACAGTCAATTGATGTATTTGATTAGAATAACCCTTATATAAAATTATATTGCTTTATATTTAAATCTAATGTAAAATAAAATAAACAAGCACAATCTATTAGGAGGAATAAAGTTAATGAAAACGTATAGCACTGACAAAATTAGAAACGTAGCCTTACTTGGCCACAGTAGCTGTGGCAAAACAACAATTACTGAAGCTCTTTTGTTCAATACTAAAGTAACAAACAGAATGGGAAAAGTTGAAGACGGAAATACAGTATCCGATTTTGATAAAGAAGAAAAAGAACGTCAAGTTTCCATTGGAACATCAATTATACCAATCGAATACCAGAATACTAAAATTAATTTCTTAGACACTCCTGGATATTTTGACTTCGTGGGAGAAGTTTACGGAGCACTTAGAGTAGCAGACAGTGCAGTATTAGTTATCGATGCCAGCTCAGGAGTAGAAGTAGGTACAGAGAAAGCATGGAAATACTTAGAACAAAGAAGTATGCCACGAATTATTTTTGTTAACAAATTAGACAAAGAAAATATTAAATTTGACGAATTACTTGATAGTTTAAGAGATAAATTTGGCAAGAAAGTAGTTCCGTTTGCTATTCCTATAGGCAAGGGAGAAAACACAGACGGATATATGGATATATTAAAAGGACAAAGTTATATAGATTCAAAGCCGGTTGAAACATTCCCTGATACTTTAGCTAAAGCTGAAAATTTAAAGGGAATATTAATGGAAGCTGTTGCTGAAACAGATGAAGAATTGCTGGAAAAATACTTTGAAGGCGAAGAATTTACAGATGAAGAAATCCATAAGGGACTTAAAAAAGCAGTACTTACAGGTGAATTGGTTCCGGTAATCGTAGGTTCGGCAATAAAAGGATTAGGAACGGATTTATTAATGAGTACAGTTGCAGAATATTTACCAAACGCTTCTGACTCTCCTTCATTAAAAGGTAAGCCTACAGACCCAATGTCTGCATTTATATTTAAAACAGTAGTTGACCCCTTCGTAGGAAAAATTACATTATTTAAAGTAATGTCAGGAACGATGAAAAAAGATATGGACATTTACAATGCAGATAGCGGTGAATCAGAAAGAATAGGCGGTGTTTTCTATTTAAGAGGAAAAGATCAAATAGAAACTTCTGAAATATTAGCAGGGGATTTAGGAGCTACTTCTAAGCTTCAGTATTTTAAAACAGGAGATACAATTTCATTAAAAACTAATCCTGTAGTGTATGACAAAATTGATTTCCCTAAGCCATGCTATTTTGTTGCTGTAACAGGAAAGACAAAAGACAGTGACGAAAAAATCGGCACGGGCCTTCATAGACTAAATGAAGAAGACCCAACATTTTCAATAGAAAGAAACACTGAAACAAAGGAACTTGTAATAGGCGGACAAGGCAATATTCAGTTAGCTGTTATTGCCAGCAAGCTTAAAAATAACTTTAAGGTTGATGTAGACCTAAATAATCCTAAGGTTGCATACAGAGAAACAATTAAGGGCAAATCAGATGTTCAAGGAAAACACAAAAAACAATCAGGCGGTGCAGGTCAATATGGAGACGTTCATATAAGATTTGAACCATCTTTGGAAGAATTTGTATTTACTGAAGAAATATTCGGCGGCTCAGTTCCAAGAAACTATATACCTGCAGTAGAAAAAGGACTTAGAGAAAGTCTCGACAAAGGTGTGTTAGCAGGCTGCAAGGTTGTTAATGTAAAAGCTACATTGTATGACGGTTCCTATCATGATGTTGACTCAAATGAAATGGCATTTAAAATAGCTGCTTCATTAGCTTTCAAAAAAGGTATGACAGAAGCTAAACCAATATTGCTTGAACCAATAGCAAAAGTTGAAATCAGCATTCCCGATGAGTACTTGGGAGACATAATGGGCGACATGAACAAGAGAAGAGGAAGAATTCTTGGTATGGAACAACAGGAAGACGGTTCTCAATTAGTAATGGCAGAAGCTCCTATGGCTGAAATGTACACATATGCAATTGAACTTAAGTCCATGACCCAAGCAAGAGGAAGCTTTGAAATGGAATTCCTAAGATACGATGAAATGCCAACACAGATGGCAGAAAAAGTAATTGCAGATTACAAGGCAAAGAGTGAAAATTAAAATATAACCGGTTAATTATTGTCGATGGCAGAAGGGAATATAAGAATTTAATATAAAACAGCTCATGTTTTTTAATACATGAGCTGTTGTTTATTTAATTACTTTAATTGATTCAATAACCGGCTGATTCTTGGTTAGTACAGTTCCGTTTCTATCTTGGACAGGAGTATCTTTGCATATTTTATCAACAACATCCATTCCTGAAGTAACATAACCAAAAGCTGCATAGTCTCCGTCTAAAAATGTGCTGTCCTCATGAACTATGAAAAATTGTGAGCGGGCACTGTTGTAATCGGTGGAACGAGCCATAGATATAGCCCCTCTAATGTGAGATAGCTTATTTTCAATTTTATTGTTAGCAAACTCTCCTTTAATAGTCTCATCTGAACCACCTGTTCCGTTTCCTAAAGGGTCTCCCCCTTGAATCATAAATCCGGTAATTATTCTATGGAAAGTTAATCCATCATAAAAACCCTCTTCAGCTAACTTTACAAAGTTATTTACAGTAATTGGTGCACTTTTTTCATCTAATTCCAAATAAATAGTTCCATAGTTTTTCACTGCTATTTCTACTTTATGTGTGCCATCGAAATTTACATTGTCGGTTGTTTCTTCTTTTGCTTCTTCAGGCTCTTCAACTTTTTCGTTCTTGCAGCCTGTTAATCCAAATATGGATAGTGAAATTATAAGTAAAATATAAATAATTTTTTTCATGCTTTCTCCTTGATTTTTAAACTTGTTTGCTAAATAGTCAAGTCTTTGTATTATATTTGTACCATTAGTATTCTGATTTGTCAATTTAATATAGATAACGGTGTTATTTCTGAAACACAAACGACACTTATTTGAATATAATGGCATAAGAAAGGAGATTGGTGTATTTTATAAATACATTGTATAAAATTATGGTATTAGTGAAGGAAGAAATAATAAAAGAAATTACAAGATGCATTAATCAGGCGTGAACAAGGTAGTGATATGGGATTGAATTGCAGAACATGGTATGGATGCTTCAAGGATTATTATTCTTTATAAAATCGGCTTCATCATAAAATGCTGCCGATTTTTATATTCTACCTTGAAACGGTTGTATTACCTCTAAAGTAATGAACATGACCGTCATCATAAGTGGTGGTTCCCTCATATCGATGAATATGTCCGTTTTTTACAGGAATAGGTCGACTTGTGGTTATATCGAACCTATGGTTATGACCGTCGTTAAATGTTGTAATACCGGACATATTATGAACATGCCCCGGTGTATCGGGTTCTGCTGAAGTTCTCCCACTGTAAAAATGCCTATGGTTATCATTTATAGTAGTGGGACCTTCAAAATTGTGTGAATGAGCACCTATCATTATATCACCTCTTTTTAAATCAATAATTAACCAATAAAATGCACTGTAGAGGAGGCTGTTTCTACCGCTGTACGATGTATAATTTATTTTATGTCCATCTTTCTTCTATGTTACTTGATAATTAAAATTTATATTTAAAAAATCCACTTAAAAATTCAAAATAAAAAAGTTTATTTTTGAAAAAATAATTCTTGAAATTAGTTTTAATAGTGATATAATAATATTAAAGGTCAAAGAAAGTCAAAGTCAATGACAAAGTTAACGAAGGAAGTGATGTATTGTCAAATTTAAGTGATATTATTGAAGGTTTTATTAAAGAATTAATGGATGCAAATAATAATAAGGCTATTGAAATTCAAAGAAATATATTGGCACAGCAATTTGATTGTTCTCCATCACAAATAAATTATGTTCTAACAACCCGTTTTACCAATGACAGAGGATATGTTATAGAAAGTAGAAGAGGTGGCGGCGGGTATATAAGAATTTTCAAGGTACGTTCTTCCATGGAGGATGAACTGAAGCGTATATTGAATGAAAGTATAGGAGACAATATAACTTTAAATAAATCCATTGATTTATTAAATGCGTTGATGGAGAGAAAAGTAATAACTGAAAATGAAAAAGTAATTATGCAAAGTGCTTTAAGTGACAGAGCTTTTAGTGTTGCTGCTTACGAGGATAGAAATAAGCTCAGGGCTGATATTTTAAAAGAAATGATATTGGTAGCAATAGAAAATGATTATTAAAATTAGGAGGGTATAAATGCTTTGTAATGAATGTGGAAAGAATGAAGCTAATGTTCATGTAACTCATATTATAAACGGAAAAAAGACAGAAAATCATTTGTGTGAAGAATGTGCAAAAAAGAGCCAAACAATTTTAAATTCAAATTTTTCAATGGAGAATTTGTTTTCAGCAATGCTTAATAATTCATTTAATAATAAAACATACTTGCCTGCAAAGGGTTGTTCAAATTGTGGCATGACATACGATGAATTCAGAAGTACCGGAAAATTTGGGTGCAGCCAATGCATTGATACATTTAAACCAAGATTGATGCCTGTCATAAAAAGTATGCAGGGATATGAAAAACATACAGGGAAAATTCCTAAAAGGGCAGGAGGAACCTACAGGGTTCAAATGGATATAGATAAGCTTAAATGTGATTTGAAGAATGCTGTTGACAGAGAGGAATATGAACTTGCAGCAGAACTTCGTGACAAAATTCATGAAATGGAAAATAAAATGCGGGGGGATGAATAATTTGGATAATAACATTGTAATTACCAGCAGAATAAGATTGGCAAGAAATTTAAAAAATTATAAGTTCCCTGTAAACATGACCCAAGAAGAATCAAATAATGTAATTAAAGAAGTAAATAATGCAATCAATAAACATTCAAATAATTATAAATTAACTTATATGAAGGACTTATCTGATGTTAAGAAAAATTCATTAATTGAAAATCATATTATCAGCCCTGCATTGGCTAAGAAAAATGATGAAGGTGCGTTTCTTTTAAGTTCTGACCAAAAAGTTTCGGTTATGCTTAATGAAGAAGATCATATCAGAATTCAAACATTGGGTGAAGGTATGTCTTTAAAGGAATGCTATGATTTAAGCAATGACGTAGATGATATTATTGAAGAAAATGTTGATTATGCTTTTGATAATGAGTTGGGATATATTACATCCTGTCCCACAAATATAGGAACAGGCATGCGAGCATCAGTAATGCTTCATTTGCCTGCATTGTCCATAACAAATCAAATTGATAAGCTGTTGTATGGTGTTTCTCAGTTAGGTGTTGCTGTTAGGGGTGTTTACGGAGAAGGAACAAAATCCATGGGTCATTTATATCAAATTTCAAATCAAGGAACAATGGGTGCTTCGGAAGAAACATTAATTGATAAAATTACTCAAATTGTAACACAAATTATTGATAAGGAAAAAAGAACAAGAGAGCATCTTAAGAAAAATAATTATGACGAATTGGAGGATGATTTTTACAGAGCTTACGGCTTGCTGACAAATGCAAGAAAAATATCGGTAGATGAAGCAATGAGGCTTTTGTCACTTATTAAGCTTGGAAGTGAAATGGGAATAACTCCAATGGTTAAAGGCAAGAATATATATCAGCTGATGATTTGGATTCAGCCAAACAATATTTCAACTATTGAAAGTGAAGAACTTTCTCCAAAGGAAAGAGATAAAAAAAGAGCAGAAATTATAAGGCGTGAGTTATTGCGTTGAGTTTATAATAAATTAAAGAGGTAATAAAAAACTAAAGTTTTTATATGATTTTATGAATTTATTGTATCGGTGTGAGGATTGCACCGATGATATAATAAAAAAGGAGATGAAAGATATGATGGGTGGTTTAAATAATTCTGCAAGAAATGCACTTGCATTTGCTCAGGAAGAAGTAAAAAACTTTAAACAAAATGTACTTGGGACAGAGCACATTTTAATTGGGCTGATGGTTGAAGAGGAAAGCATTGCAGGAAAATTACTTAGAAATAAATTAAATATTGATAAAGTGAGAGAAATAATAAAAAATTCAACAGGCATGGGTGAAAATATTCCTGAATATATTACCGTAAGCCCAAGAAGCAAGTATATAATAGAGTTGGCACGCCAATATGCAACAAAGCTTAATACGCCATATGTAGGAACAGAGCATATTTTGTTGGGGCTTATTGAAGAAGGAGAAGGTATAGGAGCACAAATTATTAAATCTGTTATCAGTTTAGGAGATTTAAAGAATGAAGTTTTAAAAGCTATTCAAGCCGGCGGTGGAGGCAAAGAAATTGAAAATCCGTCAGGAGGGGGAATCCCGCAGCAAAACTCAAACACTAAGACTATCGATAAATATGGTACGGATTTAAATCAGCGTGCAAAGGAAGGAAGGCTTGACCCTGTTATTGGAAGAGAAGATGTAATTGAAAGAGTAATTCAGATATTATCAAGAAGAACAAAAAACAATCCTTGTCTCATTGGTGAGCCCGGGGTAGGTAAGACAGCTATTGCAGAAGGCTTAGCTCAAGAAATTATAAAAGGAAATGTTCCCGAAACACTTAAGGACAAACGTGTTATTACATTAGATATGGCAGGGATGGTTGCAGGAGCAAAATATAGAGGTGAATTTGAAGAAAGACTTAAAAATGCCATAGATGAAATAAAGGCAGCAGGAAATATTATATTGTTTATTGATGAAATGCATACAATTATTGGTGCCGGTGCAGCTGAAGGTGCAATTGATGCATCCAATATTTTAAAACCTACATTGGCAAGAGGCGAACTTCAGGTAGTTGGTGCAACTACTTTAGATGAATATAAAAAACATATTGAAAAAGATGCAGCTCTTGAAAGAAGATTCCAGCCTATAACGGTCGAGGAGCCAACTGTTGATGATACCATAAAAATTCTAAAGGGCTTAAGAGATAAATATGAAGCCCATCACAAGGTGGCAATAACTGACGAAGCAATAGAAGCAGCAGCAAATCTTTCTCACAGATATATTTCAGACAGATTTCTGCCTGATAAGGCAATAGATTTAATAGATGAAGCAGCTTCAAGAACAAGACTTAAATCTTCTACAGCACCAAAAGAATTAAAGGAAATGGAAAATAAAATTAAAGAAGTTGACACTGAAAAAAGAACTGCAATAAATAATCAGGATTTTGAAAAGGCTGCATCACTTCGAGATGAAGAAAAAAGATTATCCGATGAATTGGATAAACAAAAAAAATTATGGGCTGCAAAAAATTCAAAAGATACTAAAATAGTATATGAGGATATTGCTGAAGTAGTTTCTCAATGGACAGGAATCCCTGTTAAAAAGCTTCAAGGGGATGAAACTGAACGACTTCTTAATATGGAAGAAATTCTTCATAAGAGAGTAATAGGTCAAGAACCTGCCGTTGAAGCATTGGCAAAAGCCATAAGACGTTCAAGAGTAGGTCTAAAAGACCCTAAAAAACCAATTGGTTCATTTATATTCTTAGGCCCTACCGGAGTTGGAAAAACAGAATTGTCAAAAGCTTTGGCTGAATCTATGTTTGGTGATGAGGATGCTATGATAAGAATTGACATGTCAGAGTTTATGGAAAAGCATTCTGTGTCTAAGTTAATTGGTTCACCTCCGGGATATGTGGGATTTGATGACGGAGGACAATTAACTGAAAAAATCAGAAGGAAACCATATTCAGTAATTTTGTTTGATGAAATTGAAAAAGCACATCCTGATGTATTTAATATATTGTTGCAAATACTTGATGACGGACGTTTGACTGATGCAAAGGGAAGGACTGTAAACTTCAAAAACACTGTAGTTATAATGACATCCAATGTTGGGGCAAGTACTATAAAGAAACAGAAAACTCTTGGATTTGCAGCTAATGCTTCAAATGAAGAAAAAAATGAATACGAAAAGATGAAGGAAAATGTATTATCTGAACTTAAAAGAACATTCAGACCTGAGTTTTTAAACCGTATTGATGAAATAATCGTGTTCCATTCATTGAACAAAGAGCATATAAAACAAATTGTATCATTGATGATAAACAGTTTATCAAAACGTCTCGATGAAATGCATATTCATATTCACGTTGATGATAAGGCAATGGATCTCTTGGCAGATGCAGGATTCGATCCAATGTATGGTGCAAGACCTCTTCAAAGAGAAATAAGAAGAAGAATTGAAGACCGATTGTCAGAAGAACTTCTTAAGGGAACAATCAAGAAGTCAGATACAATTAAAATTACTGCTGATGACAAGGAATTGATTTTCAGCAACAAAAATTAATTTAAAATATGTCTTGACAAATAATTTAAATTGTAATAAATTAAATAAAACACATATTCAGCGATGATGGGAAGAGTACTTTAAGATTTAAGTCACAGAGAGATAGCGTTGGTGAGAGTCTATTACAATAATTTTAAATGAAGAACATCCCTGAGCTTTTGACCCAAATTGCATATGCAAGAGTAGGCTCAAACGCATCCGAGCGATAAAGCGGCAAAGACATGTCAGTGTCTTTTGAGTGAGCCTATATGTAAGTATATGCTAATTAGGGTGGTACCGCGAATGAATTTTAACTCCTTCGTCCCTTTCCAGGGATGGAGGAGTTTATTTTTTTATAAAGAAAGGAATAATAATTATGCTAAGAGTAAATGAGTACCGCACTCATACATGCGGAGAAATTAGTGAAAAACATATCGGTGAAATTGTAAGAGTATCAGGTTGGCTTGAAAATGTAAGAGACCATGGGGGAGTAAAATTTGTAGATTTAAGAGACCAATATGGTATTGTTCAGGTTGTTGTAGAAGATGAAAAAATATTAGAAGGAATACCAAAGGAAAGTACAATTTGTGTTTCGGGAACGGTTATTAAAAGAGATAAGGATACAATAAATGAAAGGCTTACTACAGGAACTGTTGAAGTTGAAGCAGATACCATAAAAGTGTTAGGAAAGGTAAGAGAATCTCTACCTTTTGAAATTACAACTTCAAAAGATACAAAAGAAGATTTAAGATTAAAATACAGATATTTGGATTTAAGGAATAAAGAAGTTCAAAAAAATATTATTCTTCGCTCACAAGTAATATCATATTTAAGAAGTAAAATGACAGACTTTGGGTTTTTGGAAATACAAACACCAATTTTAACTTCCTCATCTCCGGAAGGAGCAAGAGACTATATAATACCAAGCAGAAAGCATAAAGGTAAATTTTATGCATTGCCACAAGCTCCACAGATGTTTAAGCAGCTTTTAATGGTTTCAGGATTTGATAAATATTTTCAAATAGCACCTTGCTTTAGGGATGAAGATGCAAGAGCAGACCGTTCTCCGGGAGAATTTTATCAGCTTGATTTTGAAATGTCATTTGCAACACAGGAGGATGTTTTTTCAGTAGCTGAAGAAGTACTGTACCAAACATTTGTTAAATTTTCAGGCAAGGAAGTATCAAAGCCTCCATTTAAAAGAATTCCTTACCAAGAAGCAATGATAAAATACGGCTGTGATAAACCTGACTTACGAAACCCTTTGGAAATAATTGATATAAGTGATATGTTTGAAGAAACGGATTTCAAACCATTTATGAAGAAAACAGTAAGAGCAATTAATGTACCTGATTGCTCATCTCAGCCAAAATCATTTTTTGAAAATATGCTTGACTTTGCTATGAATATAGGTATGAAGGGACTTGGATATATAAAGGTTGACAATGACATGAAGTATCATGGTCCAATTGATAAGTTTCTTTCTGAGGAAGACAGAAAACAATTAGCAGAAAGAGCAGAACTTAAACCCCAAGATGTATTGTTCTTTATAGCAGATGACAGGAATTATGCACCTAAGCTTGCAGGGCAAATAAGAACGGAATTAGCAAAAAGGCTAAACTTAATAGATGACGGCAAATTTGAAATGTGCTTTATTGTTGACTTTCCTATGTATGAAATAGATGAAAAAACAGGCAATATAGCATTTACACACAACCCCTTTTCAATGCCTCAGGGGGGCTTAAAATCTTTGATGGAAAAAGACCCGCTTGACATTATTGCTCATCAGTATGATATTGTATGTAATGGAATTGAACTTTCATCAGGAGCTGTAAGAAATCACGATGTTGACATAATGATTAAAGCATTTGAAATAGCAGGATATACAAAAGAAGATTTGCAAACTAAATTTACTTCATTGTTTAATGCATTTAAATTCGGAGCACCTCCTCATGCAGGAATGGCTCCAGGAATTGACAGAATAATTATGCTTCTTACAGGTGAAGAAAACATAAGAGAAGTTATAGCATTCCCAATGAACAACAATGCCCAGGATTTACTTACAAATGCACCTTGTGAAGTTACAGAGCAGCAATTGAGAGAAGTTCATATAAAATTAAGGTAGGTGGAATTATGATACAAAGAGAAGAAGTTTTGAAAATTGCAAAACTTGCGAAATTATCCGTAGAGGATGATGAGATTGATAAGCTTACTTTGGATATGTCAAGCATAATAGAATATGCAGATGCAATTAATAATGTTTTTGAAGAAGGAATGGAATTTGATAATATTAACAATATTTCTAATGCATTTAATGAAGATATCGTTGTAGAATCCTATGACAGGGATGAAATTCTTAAAAACAGAGAAGGCGGCGAAAAAGGATATTTTGTAGTTAAAAAAGTCCTTAGGGGGTGAAAACATGAGCAGAATTAAGCATATACAAAATTTATTAGAAACAAAAGAAATTTCATGCGTTGAATTAACAAAAAAATATTTAGATAATATTGAAAAACAAAATAAAATATTAAATGCATATGTTAATATTACAGCTGAAGAAGCATTAAAAACTGCAAAAATAGTTGATGAAAGAATTATGGCAGGAGAAAAGCTGATGCCGTTAGAAGGTATCCCCATGTCTCTTAAGGATAATATATCAACAAAAAACATTGAAACAACATGCTGCTCAAAAATACTTAAAGGATATTATCCTATTTTTGATGCAACCGTGTGGGAAATTTTAAAAAATCAAAATTCTGTATTGGTAGGTAAGACTAATATGGACGAATTTGCCATGGGTTCTTCCTGTGAAACTTCTATTTTCGGAGGAGTTTTAAATCCTATTAATACTGATTATGTTGCAGGAGGAAGCTCAGGAGGTGCTGCAGCATCTGTAGCAGGGAAATTAGCAGCATTTGGGATAGGCTCCGATACCGGAGGCTCCATAAGACAGCCTGCAAGCTTTTGCGGTTTGGTGGGATTAAAGCCTACGTATGGCACTGTTTCAAGATATGGGGTAGTTGCTTATGCATCAAGCTTAGATCAAGTAGGACCTATAACAGATACTGTAGAAGATGCTGCAATAATATATGATTCATTATCTGTATATGATCCGAAGGATTCCACTTCAACCGGAAGCAAAATCAGTACCCATGATAAATTAAACAAAAGTATTAAGTGTCTTAAAATAGGAGTAGCTAAGGAATTTTTTGAAGGAATCAGAGAAGATATAAGAGAGTCCATAGAAGAAGCCATCAAGGTTTATGAAGAATTAGGTGCTGAAATAGTGCCCTTTGAAATGCCAAAGCTCCATACGGTATTGCCTGTTTATTTTATAATTTCATGTGCTGAAGCTTCTTCAAACTTAGGCAGGTACGATGGAATAAGATATGGATATAAAACAAACAACTATAAAGATATAAACGATATGATATGCAAAACAAGAAGCGAAGGATTCGGCAAGGAAGTTAAAAGAAGAATAATGCTTGGAACATATGTGCTCAGTTCAGGTTGTTATGATGCATATTATAAAAAAGCACAAAATTTAAGGGGCTCGATTATTCAAGATTTCAAAGAAATATTCAAAAAATGTGATGTTATTATTACCCCTTCTGCTCCTACAACGGCATATAAAAAAGGAGAAGCATTAAGAGATCCAATAGAAACATACATGATGGATATATGCACTGTTCCGGCGAACATTGCTGGTCTGCCTGCAATTTCTATACCTTGCGGTTTAGACAAAAACAAAATGCCCATAGGTATGCAGATAATCGGTAACAGTTTTGAAGATTATAAAGTGCTTAATGCAGCTTATCAATTTGAGAAAGCAAAAAATACAAGTGAAACATTCCTGCTTAAGGAGGTGGAAATATGAGTTATGAATTAGTTGCCGGCCTTGAAACACATATAGAATTATCTACTAAAACAAAAATATTCTGTCAATGCACAACGCAGTTCGGAGGAGAACCTAATACCCATTGTTGTCCCATATGCATGGGAATGCCCGGAACCCTTCCTAAGCTTAATAAAAAGGTAGTGGAATATGCAGTTAAGGCAGGCCTTGCCACAAACTGCAAAATAAGAAATATTTCAAATATGGATCGTAAAAATTATGTGTATCCGGATTTGCCTAAAGCATATCAAATATCACAATTTGATAAACCTATTTGTTATGATGGACACATTAAGCTTTCTTCAGGGAAAAATATTAGAATTAACAGAATACACTTAGAAGAAGATGCGGGTAAATTAGTCCATGAAAGAGGAGATACCTATATTGACTACAACAGAGGAGGCGTTCCTCTTATTGAAATTGTAACAGAGCCGGATTTCAGAAGCATTGATGAAGTTTTGGAATATATAGAAAAATTAAGACTAACCATGAAGTATATAGGTGTATCCGATGTGAAGATGCAAGAAGGCTCTCTGAGGTGTGATGTTAATATATCTGTCAGAAAAAAAGGAGAAGAAAAGTTTGGCACAAGGACAGAAATAAAAAATATGAACTCCTTGAACTTTATAGCTAAAGCAATGGAATATGAATTTGAAAGACACATTGATGTTGTTGAAAGCGGTGGTGTCATAGAACAGGAAACAAGGCGATACGATTCAGACCAAAATATTACCGAAAGCATGAGAGGTAAAGAGGATGCGGATGATTACAGGTATTTCAGAGATCCTGATTTAGTTAATATTTTTGTCAGTGAAGAAGAAATCCATAAATACAAATATGAGTTACCACAGCTTCCTGGAGAAAAATTATCTAAATTTATGGATGAATACAATCTTCCAAAAGAAGATGCTGAGCTTTTGATAAAATATAAAAAAGTTGCAGAATATTTTGAAGAAGCGAGCAAAGAAATAAAAAACAAAAAATTAGCGGCTAATTATATGTTAGGGCAAATATACAGAAGGTTGCCTACAGATGCAGATAAAGAAGAATTTAATGTTTCAATTCCGCCGGAATATTTGAATGAGCTGATTTCCTTGACTGAGGCTAAGAAAATAACATCAAGCATGGCAAGCAATGCTCTTGAAAAAATGCTTGATACAGGAAAGCCACTGAGAGAATTTATATCTGAAAAGGATATGCAGGGAATGGACGAAAATACACTTAGAGAAATCTGCATAAGAGCCATCAATGAAAATCAAGTGGCTGTTGAATCTTATCTTGGTGGAAAGGAAAAGGCATTTGGCTCCATAATCGGATATATTATGAAAGAAACAAAGGGTAAGGCAGATGCTCAGTTAGCAACCGAAATTGTAAAAGAACTGGTTAATAACATTTAATGTCATCCTGAGCATAGCGAAGGATCTCAGGTTTTATTTGTTGCATTTCCCAGCGGAGATAACAATTGAAATTATCATGCATATACTAATGAGAGAACTGAAAGGAGAATATATATGATAATTCATGTTGTACAGCCCGGAGAGACAATTTATAGCATTGCTGCTCAATACAATGTATCGCCACAAAAAATAATAATAGATAACGAACTGACAAATCCCAATATGCTTGTGCCTGGTCAGACTTTAGTAATACTTATTCCTGAAACCGTTCATGTAGTTCAGCCGGGAGAAACATTGGCAGATATAGCAAGAAGATACAATACCACCACCGTAAAATTACTTCAATTAAATCCATTTATAGAATTTGCTGATCAAATAATACCGGGTGACCAAATTACAATAAGAAACAGTGAAGAAATTAGAGGTCCCATAAGTGTGCTTGGGTATACTTATCCTAACATAGACAGAACAGTACTTATGAAAACACTGCCATATTTGACTTACTTGACTATATTTACTTACGGAATTACAGAAAAAGGTGAATTAATTGACGTGGATGATGAAGAGTTAATCAGAATGGCAAAAGATTTTGGAGTAGCACCAATTATGCTTATTTCCACTTTAACCGAGGAGGGAACATTCAGCAACGAATTAGCACATACTATACTGAATGACCCTGTAGTTCAAAATAACGTAATTGAAAATGTTTTACAAACTTTGAGGGAAAAGGGATATTACGGATTAGACATAGACTTTGAATATGTTTTGCCTGAAGATGAAGAAGCATTTATTAATTTTATTCAAAATATTAATAACAGAATTAGTCCGGAAGGGTATGTGTTATTTACTGCATTAGCACCAAAAACATCTGCAGATCAGCCGGGGCTTCTTTATGAAGCTCACAATTATCCAAGAATCGGGGAAGCATCAGACAAGGTACTCCTTATGACTTATGAATGGGGGTATACCTATGGTCCTCCAATGGCAGTATCACCTGTTAATCTGGTAAGGGAAGTATTGGATTATGCGGTAACAGAAATACCAAGAGATAATATATATATGGGTATCCCGAATTATGGTTATGATTTCTTATTGCCATATGTTCAAGGTGTATCAAGAGCTGATTCGGTATCAAATGTGGAGGCTGTTCAGTTGGCAGCTGAAGTAGGAGCTAATATTCAATATGATGAAGAGTCACAGGCTCCATATTTCATATATTATGATAAACAAGGAAAACAGCATAGGGTTTGGTTTGAAGATGCAAGAAGCATTTTAGCAAAATTAAATTTATACAGCGAGTATGGATTTGAAGGGGTAGGATACTGGAATATAATGAGATATTTTCCTCAAAACTGGCTTTTAGTAAGCAATTTATATGATATAGCCAAGGTATTGTGATTAAAGCTTGCCATAAAACTGTAATTATACGAAAAAAACAGCATATAAATAGATAACAGTTATTGTAGGAGGTTTCTATGAACAATAAAAATTATAGAGTTATGAAATTTTTCGAGCCAGTAGATAAGAAAGACAAGTATAGAGGCTATGTGCGCCTTGACATGAGAGGAAACAGAGGAAATATGATTGTAGCTGCCGAAAATTTAGGCGATGCAAAATCAACAAGTGAAGTTTATTTATATAAGGATAAACATAATAAAATTAAGTTAGGAGATATCAACAATAAAAAGGGAATAATCAAAAAAATTCTCACATTTGGAAACAACAATTCAATTGAAGACTACAATGTTTGTGCAGTTGTAAATAATGGGAAAATCGTTTTGTATTCTAATTTATTCAGCACATCAAGTCCGGACATTGTACGCAAATTAGAAGAAGATGATGTGGATGTTAAAAAGTTTGAGGAAGAATTAAAAGCAACAATTGAGCCTAAAGCAGCAATTGAGCCTAAAGCAGGGCTGAAAGTAGAGCCAAAAATAGAGCCCAAAGAAACAACAAAAGCTATAAAAGATACACTTTCAAATCATGAAATAAAAGAAACATTAAAAGAAGCTGTAACGGAACCGGTTAAAACGGTTACTGTAAAAGAAAAGAAATACACAAATAAATTTGACGAGAATCTGTATAATACATTAAAGGATTACAAAGAGGTAGAACCATTATCAGTTAAACTAAAGAATTTTACCTGGTGGTATGTGCCATATGATGAAATGGGTTTAAAAACCGGCATCTTGCCTTATTACAATCAAATAATAAGCTCATATTATCCATATCCTATGTCTACACGCGTAACTACTTGTGCAGGACTAATGAAAAAGTATGGTCACTATATTTTCGGCATATATAAGGAAAATGAAGAGATTGCTAAATTCATTTATGGAGTACCTGGAGAATTTTCAAAAGAAGAACAACCATATAAAGGAGTCACAGGATTCAAAAATTGGTCATACGCAGCTCAAGACAAAAAAAATGATAACGGCTATTGGCTGGCATTTGTAAATCCTAAAACAGGCGAAACAACAGATCCTCCGCAAATTTCATAAGTAAATACTATACAACTAGGCAGATATTTGATATAATAAATAGGTAGAGGGACACATCTTCTTATAAATGGATAATCCTTGCAGGTCGAAGGAATGTCCCCGTACTTGAGAGACACACCGAAGGAATGTGCCCGAATAGGGAAAAAGGAGTACAAAGTACAAATGCCGCCTATTAGTACTATAATGCACTTTGGGAAAATATTCGTTGAAAATCATGATGATATCGACATACCTAATTTTATTATAGGAATTATTTCACCGAGTACATTTAATGATGATGAATTAGAAGAGCTGCACAATTTTGATGAAGATGGGAATTTAGATGTAAGAGAATTTTACGAACAGTTTAATTTTAAAACTATGACCTTGCAGGAGAAATCTTTAATATTAGGTTATTATTGTCATTTGTGGTTTGATGAGTATTACAAATTTAACGCAAGCAAGCTTACTATACATAATAAGCTGAATTTAAATGATGAAGAATTAAGATATGCTGTTAAAAACCTTATAATATATTATGATAATAAGGCTGTGGGAAGCTTTTACGAGCAATATATTGAAGATATAAAAGCTGTTGATACTAAGACATTTGATATTATAGATACAGATAAATCTAAAAAGATATTATTTGAGCACTTTAATGAAAAGAAACCTGATGATGTTATTACCAAACTCATAAAGGAAGAGCAGTACATGAACTTTATAAGAGCGGGCTGCGGGAAAATTATTAATTCATTATAAAAAACTCCAAATGGAGTTTTTTTAACTTTAAATTGACTGATTTAATAAAATATAATATAGTTAAAAGCATAAATTAATTTTGTTATTAAGGATGGATGTCTGTGAAATATAAATATGTAATTTTTGACTTTGACGGAACTTTAGCTGATACGGAAGAAGCAAACTTTGTCATATATCAGAAATTAGCTGAAAAATATAATTTAAGAAATATAACAATGGATGAATTAGGTCATCTAAAAAAAATGAATGCCAAGGATGTTATGGCCTATGTTGAATTGAAAAAAAGATATCTTCCTTTTATATTAAAAAAAGGAAAAAGTCTTTTAACTCAAGATATAAAAAATATTAGGTTATGCAAGCCAGACATTTTTCATATTATAAAACAACTTAAGGAAATGGGAATAAAGACAGCAATAATTACCACCAACTCCAAAGCTAATGTTACTCTCTTTTTAGAAGCCCACAACGTTGTTGATACTTTTGATTTGATAGCAAGTGCTACGATGTTTGGCAAGGAATCAAAAATGAAAAGAATAGTAAAAAAGGAAAAATTAATTATTAGGGAATTTCTTTATGTGGGAGATGAAATAAGAGATATAATTGCTGCTAAAAATGCAGGAATGGATATAGCATCAGTAGGATGGGGTTATAATACGATCGAAAGCCTTAAAAAAAATGAACCGAATTATTTGATATTTGAACCATCTGAGCTTATAGAGATAGTTAGGAAGGGGGACACACCTTCAAAATTGGGTGACTCTCTGCGGGATAGCTTTTGAAGGAATGTCCCTGTACTTAATGTCCCC